>JBDSQP010000063.1:0-4341 GCA_039929755.1 Aeromicrobium sp.
CCCTACTCGAAGCTGAAGGCCGGCGTTGCCGACATTCTGAAGCGCGAGGGCTACATCACGGGCTTCGAAGTGACAGAGCCCAAAGAAGGCGAAGTCGGCAAGACGCTGACGATCACCCTGAAGTACGGCACGCACCGCGAACGCTCGATCGCCGGCATCCGCCGCATCAGCAAGCCCGGCCTGCGTGTTTACGCAAAGTCCAACAACCTGCCTAAGGTGCTCGGCGGACTTGGTGTGGCGATTATTTCGACCAGCCAGGGACTCCTCACCGATCGTCAGGCAAATAACAAAGGTGTAGGCGGAGAAGTCCTCGCCTACATCTGGTAGCGGGAGGTACGACAATGTCACGCATTGGCAAGATTCCCGTCACCATCCCGTCCGGCGTCGAGGTCACAATCGATGGTCAGGATGTCAAGGTCAAGGGACCCAAGGGCGAACTCGCTCTGACGGTTTCCGAGCCCATCACAGTCAACAAGGACGAAGAAGGTCATCTGGCCGTCGCGCGTCCCAATGATGAGCGCTTGAGCAAGTCTCTTCACGGACTTTCGCGCACCCTGATCAACAACATGGTCACCGGTGTCACCGAAGGTTACGAAAAGAAGCTCGAACTCGTCGGCGTTGGTTACCGCGTGCTCGCCAAGGGCCCGGCCGCCATCGAACTCAATCTCGGTTTCAGCCACGCGGTCCCGTTCGCGGCACCTGCCGGTATCACCTTCTCGGTCGAGTCGCCCACGAAGTTTGCTGTTCACGGCATCGACAAGCAGCAGGTCGGCGAAGTAGCGGCCAACATTCGCAAGCTGCGTAAGCCTGAGCCGTACAAGGGCAAGGGCGTGCGCTACGTCGGCGAACATGTCCGTCGCAAGGTCGGAAAGGCCGGTAAGTAGCCATGGCAATTTCAATTAGGCACAACAAGCACACCTCGGCACGTACGGCTTCGCGCCTGCGCCGCCAGGTCCGCGGCCGTAAGAAGATCGAAGGCTCGGCCGAACGCCCCCGCCTGGTGGTTACGCGCTCGAGCAAGCACATCTTTGTTCAGCTCGTCAACGACCTCGAGGGACGCACGCTGGTTTCGGCGTCGACGATGGAAGCGGATCTTCGCAGCCTCGACGGCGACAAGACCGCCAAGGCTCGCAAGGTCGGCGAACTCGTCGCCGACCGCGCCAAAGCAGCCGGTGTCGACACCGTCGTTTTCGACCGCGCGGGCAACAAGTACGCCGGTCGCGTCGCAGCTCTTGCTGATGGCGCCCGCGAGAGCGGGTTGACCTTCTGATGAGCACCAGTCTGATGATGATCACTGATATGAGGAGTTTCAAATGAGCGGAACCCAGCGCCGTGGTGGCGGCGGGGAACGTCGTGGTGGCCGTGACGGAGGTCGCGGAGCCGCTGACAAGACCGCCTACATCGAAAAGGTCGTCACGATCAACCGTGTCTCCAAGGTGGTCAAGGGTGGTCGTCGCTTCAGCTTCACCGCTCTCGTGATCGTTGGCGACGGCGACGGAAACGTTGGCGTCGGCTACGGCAAGGCCAAGGAAGTACCCACGGCTATCGCCAAGGGCGTCGAGGAAGCCAAGAAGTCTTTCTTCCGCGTCCCGCGCATCCAGGGCACCATCCCTCACCCGGTTCAGGGTGAAGCTGCTGCCGGTGTCGTCTTCTTGCGTCCTGCCGCTCCTGGTACCGGTGTTATTGCCGGTGGTCCGGTGCGCGCCGTTCTCGAGGCTGCCGGCGTCCACGACGTCCTGAGCAAGTCGCTCGGTTCGTCCAACGCCATCAACATCGTGCACGCCACTGTTGCGGCCCTCCGTATGTTGGAGTCGCCCGAAATGGTTGCAGCACGTCGTGGCCTGACCGTCGAGGAAGTGGCTCCGGCCGCTCTCATCAAGGCAGGAAAGATCGGCATCGCCGAAGCTGCCGCCAAGGCTCAGTCCGTTGAGGTGAAGGCATGACGCAGATCAAGGTTCGTCAAACGCATTCGCCCATCGGGCGTAAGCCCAACCAGCGCCAGACCCTGCGTTCGCTCGGTCTCAAGCGCATTGGCGACACCGTCATCAAGGAAGATCGTCCCGAAATTCGCGGGATGATCCAGACGGTCGTCCACCTTGTTGAATTCGAGGAGGTCAACTAATGCCGCTCAAACTGCATCACTTGCGTCCCGCCCCGGGAGCCAAGACCGCCAAGACCCGTGTTGGTCGTGGTGAAGGTTCCAAGGGCAAGACCGCCGGTCGTGGCACCAAGGGCACAAAGGCCCGCTATCAGGTTCCCGTCGGCTTCGAAGGTGGCCAGGTTCCGATCCATATGCGTCTTCCCAAGCTCAAGGGCTTCAAGAACCCCTTCCGCGAGGAATTCCAGGTCGTCAACCTTGACCGCATCGAGGAGCTTTTCCCCAAGGGTGGAGCGATCGACATCGATTCACTGGTCGACAACGGTGCTGTCCGCAAGGGCCGTCCCGTCAAGGTCCTTGGTCAAGGCGAGATCACTGTCAAGGTTCAGGTAACGGCGAACAAGTTCTCCGGAACCGCCAAGAGCAAAATCGAAGCAGCCGGCGGCACCGTCACCGAAGTTTAGTGACGCTTGTCGGAGCAGGCCTTAACTACGAGGCCTGCTCCGGCTGTTTTCGTGGCTGTTAGAGTCACAGGGGCATCGATCGCGAAGCCCTTGGCGGGCGTTAAGCCCGCATTTGCCAGTTATAACGACTTAGGGCACCCCGGGTGCATCGAGGAGGAACGCAGTGCTCAGCGCCTTCGCTAGTGCGTTCAGAACACCGGACTTGCGCAAAAAGATCTTTTTTGTCCTCTTCGTCATTGTGTTGTTCCGTATCGGTTCGACAACGCCTGCTCCCGGCATCAATGTCACCGCGGTCAAGGAATGCATCAACATCGCTTCCGAGGGCCAGAACGGCAGCCTCTTCGCGCTGATCAATGTGTTCTCCGGCGGGGCATTGTTGAAGCTCACCGTCTTCGCGCTGGGCATCATGCCCTACATCACCGCGAGCATCATCCTGCAATTGCTCGTCGTCGTGATTCCCCGATTGGAAGCCCTCAAGAAAGAGGGACAGTCCGGTCAGACCAAGATCACCCAATACACCCGCTACCTGACGCTCGGCCTGGCCATACTTCAGGCGACTGGCATCGTGGCGCTCGCCCGCAGTGGCGCGCTCTTCGGCAGCGCAGACTGTGCCGACCTGCTCTACCGCAAGGACAGCATCCCGTCCTTCCTCCTGATCGTTCTCGTCATGGTGGCCGGCACCGCCGTCATCATGTGGCTCGGTGAACTCATCACCGACCGCGGAGTCGGCAACGGTATGTCGATCCTGATCTTCACGCAGGTCGTTGCGACATTCCCCGGCGCCCTGTGGCTCATCAAGCAGCAAAAGGGCTGGACCACATTCGTGATCGTGCTGATCGTCGGCCTGGGTGTGGTCGCCGGCGTCATCTTCATGGAGCAGGCGCAACGACGAATACCGGTGCACTATGCCAAGCGGATGGTCGGCCGCAAGCAGTTCGGTGGATCGTCGACCTACATCCCGCTCAAGGTCAACCAGGCCGGCATCATCCCAGTCATCTTTGCCTCGAGCCTGATGTATCTTCCGGCGCTCGCTGCACAGTTCAACCAGAACGCCCCGTGGGCGGCATGGGTTCGCGACAACCTTGTTCGCGGCGACCATCCGATCTATATGATCAGTTTCTTCTCACTGATTGTGTTCTTCACCTACTTCTATGTGGCCATCACTTTTGATCCCGCAGAGGTCGCCGACAATATGAAGAAGTACGGCGGCTTCATCCCGGGCATCCGTGCCGGCAAGCCCACACAGGAATACCTTGCTTACGTCTTGAGCCGCATCACAGCCCCCGGCGCCCTCTACCTCGGTCTGATCGCACTCATCCCGATGGTCGCGATAGTCTTGCTCAACGCAAGTCAGAACTTCCCCTTCGGCGGAACGACGATTTTGATCATCGTCGGCGTCGGACTCGACACGGTGAAGCAGATCGAAAGCCAGTTGCAACAGCGCAATTACGAAGGGTTCCTCCGATAATGCGATTCCTCATCATGGGCCCACCCGGCGCCGGCAAAGGCACACAGGCGGTTCGTCTCGCGGAGCGCATTGGTGGAGCACACATTTCGACCGGCGATATCTTCCGTGCCAATGTGTCGCAGCAGACCGAACTCGGTCAGACGGCGCAGCGCTATATGGACGCCGGCGAATATGTTCCGGACGAAGTCACAAACGCGATGGTTCGCGACCGGTTGGCCCAGGACGACGCGCTTGCAGCCTTCATCCTTGACGGTTATCCGCGCACGCTCGACCAGGTCGAGACACTGGACGGCATCCTCGCCGATCTCGGG
>JBDSQP010000064.1:0-3701 GCA_039929755.1 Aeromicrobium sp.
CGACCCACCTCGGACAGGGGCCAAACACGCCGTCGAGGCGATTGTTGCCCTGAAGCCGCGAGCGATCGCGTACGTCGCCTGCGATCCGGCCGCCCTCGCGCGGGACATTGCTTCCTTCGCAAAGCACGGCTTCCGCGTCGATGGGCTGAGGGCCTTCGATCTCTTTCCGATGACGCAGCATGTTGAATGCGTTGCGGTCCTCGTCAGTGACTAGTTCACACGACATGATTGGCCCATGCCCTACGCGAATCCGCATGTTTGCCCCAGTTGCACGGGTGCGATCGCCGGCGAACCGCAATGCCCGCACTGCAAATTCAACCTGAACTCGCCTGCGGCAGCCGAGTTATGGCAAACGCTCCTTCGGGCCGATGCGCTCCTCACGCGTGCGCAATTCGAGTCGTCGGCACCGGCGGCAGCGGCGGTAGCGGCGCCGTTGCCGGTCCCGGGACCTCCTACCCCGGCCAGTTCTGTCGCCGCGAAACCGAGATGGTCGACCGGATCGATCCTTCTCGCTCTCGGCGCATTGTGCTTTCTCGTGGCCGCGATCGTTTTCATCTCGGTGTCCTGGGATGTGCTCGGAGCCACAGGGCGGACTCTTGTTCTTCTCGCCATTACGGCTGCCTTTGCCGGGGTCGCTGTGTGGTCGACCCGCGCCCGATTGCGGGCATCGGCAGAATCCCTGTGGACTGTCTTCCTCGGATTCTTCACGATCGATTTCTTCGCCGCCCGCGCCTATGGGCTCTTCGGTCTCGATTCGCTGAGCAGCCAACATGCCTCACTGGCCTTCGGCATCATCGCGATGATCCTCGGTGCGGCAATCGTTCTCGAGAGCCGGAAACTGATTCCGCTGGTGACGCCGTCGATAGCTGCTGGCTTGGCAATCTGGCTGGCATCGTTCTCCGTTGCGGCCACAGTCGATTGGTCGTTCTTCTGGTGTGCGTTCTCCGGGCTAGTTTTCGCGGTCGTCGTATCGACCGTCGCATGGCGAGTCGAGCTGAAGCTGATCGCCTGGATCGGTGGTGCCGCGGGGGCTGTCCTCTATCTGACCGCTGGAGGTGCAGCCATCGTCCGGATGATCGACGAGCCGCACCTTCCCGATTTGGTAGCGCACGGTCACGGCATACCGATGCTCGTCATGATTTCGACGACAGCCGCGATCGGAGTGGCAACGCCGCGCCTCGTCATACCTGCGTCAGCACTTGTCATTCTCGGTTGGGGATCGCTGATTTTCACTCCTGCCCAGGCGGCTGCACCGCACGAGGGCGGCTTCATCGCGGCCTCGGTCCTGGCGGTTGTGCTGACGGGTGGTTTCATCCGCGGTTCGAACGACTGGCTCCGCGGCGCGCGGATCGGCGCCGCTGCAATCCTTGCGACCCTGGCCACCTCCTCCCTGGGCTGGTTGGCCTACGCCATCGACGCAATTGACCAGAGCAATCGCTCTGGATTTGGGTCTTCCTGGAGCACGCGCCTTCCCAACCCGGGCGATCTTCCCGGACCGGGTCGGGTTGCCTTCGTCGTATTTGCCGCAATCGCCTTGTCGGTGGCGGCCATGTTGCGTTGGCCGGGGGCAGGGAGGAGCGGAAGGTCACTGCGGCTGGCCCCGGTGGTCGTTGCCGAGCTGGGTCTTGTTCTTGGCGTCATTGCGTATGAGCCCTACGTCATCCTGGCGGCGCTGCTCGTCGTCGTCCTTGGCGCTGGGCTACTCGTGCTCAGTCGCAAGGAGCACGAGATCTGGATCGGTGTCGCGATGACCGTCACCATCTTGCCGGTGGTGCTGGCATTCTCCTCGAAGCCCATCACGTTGACCGTGTGGATATCAGTCGCCCTGGTTTTCGCCATGGTCGCCGGGCTCGCGGCTCCAACATGGGCACGAAGGGTGAGTTCACTGGTTTCCGCCGGACTTTCCATTGGTGTAGTGACCCTTGGTGCAGACATGGCATCACTGGGGGAGCGCGGCGTCCGGATGGCCGCGCTCTTCGCTTCGATACTTTTCGTTGTCGCAGCCGGCTTCGCCTTTCGTCGTTTTGTCGGTCGTCGCGAAATGGAGATTGCGGGTGCAATCGGCATGTTTTCGGTGATTGTCTCTACCGTCGACCTGCCACTCGGCGCTCAGGCGCTGTTCTGGACGATCGGCGGCGCTTCGCTCGTCCTCGTCAGTTTGTTCGTCCACGACAGGGGTTGGCTGAGGTACGTCGGCTCGGCCGCGCTCGGCGTCGCCTGGGTGATGAGACTTCTTGCAAGCGATGTCAGCACGATCGAGGCCTACACGATGCCCTTCGCGGTGGTGCTGCTCGGCGGCGGATTCTGGGCGATGCGGGGCGATCCGCAACTTCGCACCGTTGTCGCGCTGACTCCTGGGCTGACACTCGCCTTGTTACCCAGCGTCCCCCCGGCGCTGGAGGACCCGACCGGTCTGCGCGCCTTGTTGCTCGGCCTTGCAGCACTCGCCTCGCTCGGCGCGGGCATCTGGCGAAAGTGGCAGATGCCCTTCGTATTTGGTTCCGTGGTTTTGGCATTGCTGGTTGTATGGAATACGAGACCGCTCGCGAACGAGTTGCCACTTTGGATCATTCTCACCTCAATCGCAGTCATTCTGAGCGGCCTCGGAATCACTTGGGAAAACCGGGTGCGAAATGCACGATCCGCGGCTCAATACGTAGAGAATCTAAGGTGAGCAAAGGGTGAGCACGATGACGACGACATTGGCTACTTCGCAGCAACGGCGATCGGCACTCTTCCATGACGCTTTGCTGTTTTGTGGCGCATTCACCGCCGGAGCCATCGCTTTCACCGTGGTCCACGCTGTCGTCGACCTCGTCGGTGACGGTACGAACGGGGGTCGCGGCTATTGGGAAATTGGGTTGTCCGATGGACTTATCCTCAGCGGTCTGATCGTCGGCGAACTCTTCATCTTGTGGAACAACGGCGTCCGCCAAGGCATTCGGGGACACAGCATCGGCAAGCACCGAACGGGTTTGCGGGTCGTCGATGTGGCGACAGAAAAGCCGACCGGCCCGCTTCGCGGCCTTGCGCGGGGCGTCATCATGGCCGCGCTGCTCGACCTTGCAGTCGCCGCGATCCCGATCGGTCTGCCCACCGTGTTTCGGCGGCTCACCCCAGAAAGCTGGCATTTCGGAGGAGCGGCCTACATCGCGCTTCTTGTGCTCGCCGTTCCATTTCTGATCAGTTCCAAACGGGGCTTCGCCGACCTGATGGTGCGAACGAGAGTCATCAAAGCGACTGGAGAGGACGCCGTGTTGGCTGAAGGCAGGCGTCACATACTCGAAATGCTCGACATACTCGGCGTTATCGGTGTCGTCGCGGTCGCGGCCAACTACGTTCTGTTTTACTGGCCGTTCCTCTTTCATTTCCCTAAGATCTTCTGATCGAAGTTTTTTGTCTCAAAGCCAGCTCGGAACGCGCTCAAAACGTACTGGAATTCTAGTTCGATATCATGTATCTTGATATCAAGATAAGTTGAAAACAGTGGTTAGGCAAACCTGAGAAATCGGCGCATCATGGTGCTGGGCAGGATGGACCCGATCGCGAACCAAGGAGACACTTATGTCCGTCGACAGCTTCAGCGCCAAAGACTCACTCCAGGTGGGCGATAAGTCTTACGAGATTTATCGACTCGATGCGGTGACCGGGGAGGGTGTGGACGTCGATTCGCTTCCGTTCAGCCTCAAGGTGCTGCTCGA
>JBDSQP010000065.1:0-1553 GCA_039929755.1 Aeromicrobium sp.
ACCGAGACGGCGTCTTTCACCCTCGATGCCGCCCGGTTCAAATCAGGTATCAACAAGGGCGACCACATCAAGGTCCTGCGGATCCAGCCGAAAGGGCAGCCGGTCTCCTTCGAGTTCCTCGACTACCAACGCGGCATCCCGCTGATTCTCCTCGCTTCTATATTTGCGGTGCTCGTCGTAGCGGTCGCGCGGTGGCGCGGACTGTTCGCAATGCTCGGAATCGCCATCACGCTGCTCACCCTCACGAAGTTCATGCTGCCGGCTTTCCTTGCCGGTGAAAATCCCTTGATCGTCGCCGTAGTCGGCTCAACCGCCATCATGCTGGTGGTCCTCTATCTCGCCCACGGAATCTCGATACGCACGACATCCGCACTGTTCGGGACATTGTGTGGGCTGGCACTGACAGCCGTCCTAGGTTCGATGGCGACCGGATGGACGAGCTTGACCGGAATCGGCACCGAGGACGACACGACCCTTGTGGCCGTTGCGCCGAATGTCCACATGGCCGGTGTCGTCGCAGCGGCCATGGTTATCGCCGGACTCGGCGTACTCAACGATGTGACCGTCACCCAGGCCAGCGCAGTGTGGGAGCTTCGAGCGGCGAAACCCGACGCCCGCGAACTGTTCGGTTCGGCAATGCGTATCGGGCGAGACCACATCGCCTCCAGTGTCTACACACTCGTCTTCGCCTACGCGGGCTCCGCGATGACGATCCTTCTTCTCATCACCGCCTACCAGCGTGGTCTCGGTGAAATAGCCACCACCGAGCAGATAGGCCAGGAAATCGTCCGCACGCTCGTTGGTGCGATCGGCCTGGTTCTTGCGGTCCCGATCACGACAGCATTCGCCGTACTCCTCGCGCCACGACCGCCTGAGCCCGACGTCCCAGTTCCCGAAGTGCCCGAGCCCGCCCCAGGCAGGCGAAGGTTGATCGAAGGCAATCGTGATACGTCGGGCTGGTCCTTGTAAACCGCTTGTCACATGTTCTTTCAAGTCACAGTTTCTGTGCACGCAGCCTGAGGGCGTTGCCGATCACGCTGACCGAGGACAGGGCCATCGCGGCGGCCGCGATGATTGGCGAGAGCAGCAACCCGAAGAACGGATACAGGATTCCTGCGGCGATAGGGATTCCTGCGGAGTTGTAGGCGAACGCGAAAACAAGGTTCTGCCGGATGTTCGACATGGTGGCTTGAGACAGTTTCCTGGCGCGGAAGATGCCGGTGAGGTCGCCACCCAGCAGGGTGATCCCGGCACTCTCGATGGCCACGTCGGTGCCTGTTCCCATCGCGATGCCGACGTCGGCCGCTGCGAGGGCAGGTGCGTCGTTGACACCGTCTCCGGCCATGGCAACAATTCTGCCTTCCGCGCGGAGTCGTTCGACGACTGCGCTTTTCTGGTCGGGGAGCACTTCGGCTTCGATTTCTTCGATGCCGAGTTGGCGGGCGATCGCTTCGGCCGTGGTGCGGTTGTCGCCGGTCAACATCACGACCCGGATGCCTTCATCGCGCAGCCCGACCAGTGCTTCGGCCGTGGTTTCCTTGATGGGGTCCGCG
>JBDSQP010000066.1:0-9295 GCA_039929755.1 Aeromicrobium sp.
ATCGCTTCGGCACAGAGGTCAGCCTCGCGCTCTGCGCAGGGACGCCCGTGCCGGATTGGGTCAAGGATTCGCTGCCGTTGATCCCCGAGATCATGAGTGAGTCCGATGGCTTCGCCGCCAAGGTCGACCGTGCGTGTCTCGATCAGGTCGAAGCATGGATGCTCGAAGGCAAGGTTGGCCAGACGTTCGACGGCTTTGTCTTGCGGGTCAACCAGGGCGGATCCAGTGGCGAAGTCGTACTGACCGATCCTCCGGTCATCGCCGATTGCGATGGCGCCAACCTGGTCGAAGGCAAGCGGGTATCTGTCAGGCTCACAGCCGTTGACGCCGGCGCCCGTTCGGTGAAATTCGAGCTGGTCGACGTCGCCGAGGCGCACGTCTGACCAGGGCATCAAAGGCCGGTAAGATTGCTTCATGGAAATGAGCTCGGCAGGTGTCCCTGAAAAGTTCGGCATGATCGGACTGACGTACGACGACGTCCTGCTGCTGCCCGGTGAGTCTGATGTCATTCCCAGTGAAGTCGACACGACCGCCCAACTGACCCGCGGCCTTTCGCTGAAGATACCTCTCCTGTCGAGCGCGATGGACACCGTTACGGAGTCTCGTATGGCGATCGCCATGGCCCGCGAGGGCGGCATCGGCATCCTGCACCGCAACCTCTCGATCGAGGATCAGGCCTATCAGGTCGACCTCGTCAAACGGACACAAACCGGCATGATCCCCAACCCGGTCACGATCCATCCCAAGGCGACCCTCGAAGAGCTCGACGAAAAGTGTGGCGAATACCGCGTCTCCGGCCTGCCCGTCGTCGATCAGGACAACAAACTGCTGGGCATCATCACCAACCGTGATCTGCGCTTCGTTCCGCTGGCCGAATGGTCGCAGCGAACCGTCGGCGAAATCATGACGCCGATGCCACTGATCACCGGCCCCGTCGGCATCAGTCGAGACGACGCCGCCGAACTCCTGCGCGCACACAAGCGCGAACGGCTTCCGATCGTCGACGCCGAGGGCCATCTTGCCGGCCTGATCACGGTCAAGGACTTCGTGAAGTCCGAGCAGTTCCCGCTGGCCAGCAAGGCCGCCGACGGACGGTTGCTCATCGGTGCCGCCGTTGGCTTCTTCGGTGATGCCTGGGACCGATCGGTGGCCCTCGCCGAGGCCGGGGTCGACGTCCTCGTGGTGGACACCGCAAATGGTCACGCCCGCCTCATGCTCGACATGGTTCGCCGGCTGAAGTCCGATCCGGCGACGCGCGACGTTCAGATCATCGGCGGCAACGTCGCAACGCGCGAAGGCGCCCAGGCCCTCGTCGATGCCGGGGTCGATGCGGTCAAGGTCGGTGTCGGCCCTGGCTCGATCTGCACGACCCGTGTGGTTGCTGGTGTCGGTGTACCCCAGATCACCGCGATTTACGAAGCTTCTCTCGCCTGCAAGCCGGCCGGCGTACCTCTGATCGGCGACGGTGGCCTCCAGTACTCCGGCGACATCGCCAAGGCCCTGGTAGCCGGCGCCGACACGGTCATGGTCGGTTCGCTTCTGGCCGGCTGCGACGAAAGCCCCGGTGACCTCGTCTTCGTCAACGGCAAACAGTTCAAGAACTACCGCGGTATGGGCTCGCTCGGTGCGATGGCCTCCCGCGGAAAGAAGTCCTATTCCAGGGACCGCTACTTCCAGGCCGATGTTGCCAGCGACGACAAAATTGTCCCCGAGGGCATCGAGGGCCAGGTGGCATACCGCGGCCCGCTCTCGGCGGTCGCCCACCAACTCATCGGCGGCCTGCACCAGTCGATGTTTTACGTCGGCGCACATACGATCCCCGAACTCCAGGAACGCGGTAAGTTCGTGCGGATCACTCCGGCCGGTCTGAAGGAAAGTCATCCTCATGACATCCAGATGACCGTCGAAGCGCCCAACTACAGCGGCAACTGACCCACGCCATTGACCTCAACTTCGCCTGCGCCCTCGCCGACGTTAGCCTGAAGCATGCCCAACTCGGTGGCGGCCACCAATCGCAACGTCGGCGTCTTCATCGACGCCGAGAACCTGTTCAAGGGCTACGGCAAACTCGACATCCCGGACATGTCGATGGCGAGCATCCTGAGGCAGCTTGAGGATGCCGCATCCCGCGAAGCCGGTGCCGGCAGCATCGCGGTGGCACGGGCATTCGCGGATTGGAACGCTCTTGGGCTCGAGGACTTTCGCCGGGACGTTGAACGCAGCGGTGTCGAAACCGTCCAGGTCTTCTCGGCCGGGATCGCGACCAAGAATGCAGCGGACATCGTGCTCGTTGTCGACTGCCTAAGGTCCGCGAGCGATCTCGAGCAGCTCGAGGTGTTCATCATCGTGTCCGGCGACGGCGACTTCGTCCCGCTCGTCAGACGGCTGCACGAACTGAACAAGTACGTCGTCGGGGCAACTCTCGCCGGCCATGGGGTAAACACGCTGCTGCAGAACGAGGTGGATCAGTACGTGGAACTCCGGGTGACTCCGGTGCCTCCCGCCGCGGCCCTGAAGCCGGTGTTCTCCGGCCACCACAACGCCGTGGTGGTCCCGGCGAAGAAGACTTCGCTGGCGAAGAAGACTCCGCCGCCGAAGAAGGTCGTGACGGCAAAGAAGCAGCCGCCCGCCAAGAAAGACATGCTGGCGAAAAAGCTGCCCGCTCCGGCCAAGACTCCGTCCAAGGGGGCGGACTCCAAGCCCAATTGGCACGCGATGGCCAAGGACATTCCGGTCATTCATGACGGTCCGGCCGCGTCGCCCGCGGACTACAAAGCCGTCATAAAGAAAGTGCTCTCAGATCGGAAGGTCCGAAGCTTCTGCGACCAGTTGGCCAACCATGGCGGAACCCTCCCCATTCTGGCGATGGCGATCAAGGCCGGGGCGCCGAAGGTGAGCCCCTCCGACGCCCGCGTAAGCACCCTGTCTCGGGCTCTCAGGTTCGCCCTGGCCGGCACCCAGTACGCATTGGCCCGTAAGAGCGACGACGTCCAGCCGGTCCTGGTCCGCCGGTCGGCGGACCCGCCCGGCATACTGCCCGACCTTTCCCTCGACGACATCCAGCGGGGCGTTCAGTAGGGCGTCCAGTAGGGCGTCCAGTAAGTAGGGGGGGCCATTAGGCTGTCCACATGGATATCGAGATCGGTACGGCCAAGCGCGGCCGTCGCGCCTACTCCTTCGACGACATCGCGATCGTGCCGAGTCGGCGCACCCGCGACCCCGAGGAAGTCTCCGTCGCCTGGCAGATAGACGCCTACCGGTTCGAACTCCCGATCATCGCGGCGCCGATGGACTCTGTGATGAGCCCCGAAACCGCGATCGCCCTCGGCAAGCACGGCGGCCTCGGAGTCCTCGATCTCGAAGGGCTCTGGACCCGCTACGAGAACCCCGAAAAGCTCCTTGACGAGGTTTCGCTCATCGACGGCCCGGTTGCCACCAGAAGGCTCCAGGAGATCTACGCGGAGCCGATCAAGGCCGAGCTGATCACTGAACGCCTCAAGCAGATGCGCCAGGCAGGTGTCACAGTGGCCGGCGCTCTGTCCCCGCAGCGCACCAAACAGTTCGCCCACGCAGTGGTCGACGCCGGTGTCGACCTGTTCGTCATCCGCGGTACGACGGTTTCGGCCGAGCATGTCTCGGGTCAGACCGAGCCCCTCAACCTCAAGGAGTTCATCTACGAACTCGATGTGCCAGTCATCGTAGGTGGATGCGCGACCCATCAGGCGGCGCTCCACCTGATGCGCACCGGCGCGGCCGGCGTCCTTGTCGGCTTTGGCGGCGGCGCAGCCCATACGACCCGCTCGGTCCTCGGCGTCGCGGTCCCCATGGCTTCGGCCGTCGCGGATGTTGCTGCGGCACGCCGCGACTACCTCGACGAGTCTGGGGGACGCTACGTTCACGTGATCGCCGACGGTTCGATCGGCCGCAGCGGCGACATCGCCAAGGCGGTTGCCTGCGGTGCCGATGCCGTCATGATCGGTTCTCCTTTCGCTCGTGCCGCCGAGGCCCCCGGTCGCGGTTTCCATTGGGGCGCCGAAGCCTGGCACCCCGACCTGCCCCGCGGCGAACGCGTCAACATCGGCACTGTCGGCAGCCTGGAGTCCGTGTTGTTCGGCCCGTCCACGGTCCCCGACGGCACGATGAACCTCATCGGTGCACTGCGTCGGGCGATGGCCACGACCGGTTACACCGACCTCAAAGAATTCCAACGCGTCGAAGTCGTCGTCGGTTGACCCCCTCCCAGTTGATCTGGGTGGCGTGGGATCACCCCGACGCCGTCGCCTTGCGCGAACAGATGATCGCCGAAGTTTCCGCACTGTATGTCGCCGATCGCGGCTCCAGCGGCAGCGCCAATCATCGGGACGGTCACCTGGCACTCGACCCGGCGACGATCGTCGCGACGGGCCTCATCTATGACGGTGACACGCCGGTTGCTCACGTTGCGCTTCGTCGCCTCGGGGACGATCTCGAGATCAAGCGCATGTTCGTCGTTCCCGGCACGCGGGGCCTAGGCGTCTCGCGCAACCTCCTCGACGGCGTCGAGCAGAAGGTCCGAGAAGCGGGCGCACGACGGGTCATCCTGCATACAGGCACTCATCAACACGCCGCGATTGCGCTCTACATGGCCCACGGATTCACCGAGATCCCCATCTATCCGCCGTATGTCGGCCTGCCGGACTCCCTGTGCTTCGAAAAGCTGTTTGTCGACGATCGACCCGGGTAATTCCCTGATTCTTTGGACAAAACGAAACTGAGAATATTATGATTGTTTCTCAGTTTCCGTCAGGAGAAATCGTGCGTCGTCTCGCTTTAGCAAGCGCCCTTTTGCTTGTCCTCTCGCCCTCGCTCGTCGCGGCCAACTCTGCGTCGGGCGCAGGTCCGGCCGACACGATCTCCCTTTCGATCACCAGGGTTGGTGCCGGGCAAGTAGCCAAGGGAACGGCCTCTCCGGTAATTCCCGGTCGTCTTTTCGAGCTCCAGTACAAGAGCGGCAGCGTCTGGAAGCGGGCCGGAGCCAAGGTCGCGGAGTCCCCGAGCGGGCTCGTGAAGAAGTCCTTCGGTCTGAGCGGCGTAAGCAGGACTACACCTCGTACATACCGTTTGGTGGGCGACGCCGTCGACGGTTCGGCGGCGGTCTCGCGGTCGGTGCCGTTCGCCCCCGGCCCACAGACGCTTGGCGCGCATGTCCTGTACGTCCTGACCGACTCCGGCGCGACCCCGACCACCAAAGGCGTGGACTACAAGGGGACCGCCGTGGTCGATGGTTCCGATCCGCTTCGCCTCGAAACGGTCGCCGTCCGGGGCAACTCCTCAGCAACCAAACCCAAGAAGCCCTACAAGCTCAAGTTCGAGGACAAGCAAACGCCCTTTGACTTGCCGAGGGACAGGACCTGGATCCTGCTCGCCAATTACGGCGACCGCACCCTTGTGCGCAGCAAGGTCGCGTGGGATCTGGGTGACCAGCTGGACGGTCTGAAATGGACACCGAAGAGTGTGTTCACTGAGTTGTTCCTCAATGGCAAGTACCTGGGCAGCTATCAAATCGTTCAGTCGATCAAGATCGACAACAATCGCGTCAATGTCGACAAAGTAGCGGGTCAGGTCATGGAGGTCGACCCGCACTACGTGGAAGACGGTGTTCCAGGCTTCAAGGGCCAGTCCGGGCTCCCGTTCTCATTCAAGGACCCCGATGAGTTCAAGAAATTGGCTGATGGAACGCAGGACCCTGAGGGGCTGACGGCTGCCAAGGTTTCCGGTATGACCAGCAAGATCAAGAAGTTCGAAAAGGTTCTGTATGCCAAGGACTGGAGCAAGGTCAACTTCGGAACGCTTGCGCCGGCCGATGACTGGACGACATACCTCGACCTGAGTTCTGCGGTCGACTACTACATCGCCCGGGAGTTCACGAAGGACAATGACGCGGACTTCTACCGCAGCAACTTCTTCTACACGAACAACTACAGCGTGGCTTCGGCCGACAAGTTGTTCATGGGTCCGATCTGGGACTTCGACCGAAGTGCTGGCGCGGCAACGGGCGCATCGACGACGATCGCATCGCCCAAGGGCTGGTGGATGCGGGGCAATGGTTCGCCGAACCACGACACCAACAAGATCCACTGGTATGTCCGGATTGCAAAGGACCCACGGTTCCTCGCTGCACTGAAGCTGCGCTGGAATGAGAAGCGACTCATCATCAAAGCCATTTCGACGACAGGGGTCGACAGTGCGGTCGCCGCACTCGGCACGACTGTCGCCGAAAACGATCGACAGGTGTGGAGCTCGTACGGCAGTCGTTACGACGTCCACTCATCGACATACGTGGGGGAGATCAACTACCTCAAGGGCTGGTACAAGAACCGCTTCAACTGGATCGACGCCGAGATCAACTGACCTCGTCGAAAGCTTTTGGTGAATCAACTCACAACTGGTTGACGAGGGGTGTACGCGGTGCCCTAGCATGGTGAGGCTTGCCTAATATTAGGCTTCCCTCAAAAAAAGGACTTCGTACGCAATGACGAGCACACGCGCCCTGTTTGGCGCCCTTTCGATCCTCGCCCTCGGCCTCTCCGGCTGCGCCTCGGAAACCGCTTCGAAAGGCGTGCTCAAGGTCACCGCAACGGATAGCGATTGCGCGTTGAGCGCCACCAGCCTCAAGGCGGGCCCAACGACGTTCAAGGTCACCAACAAGGGTTCGAAGGTCACCGAGTTCTACGTGTATGGTGCGGGCGACCACATCGTCGGCGAAGTCGAAAACATCGGTCCCGGCCTTTCGCGGACACTCGTCGTCGATTTGGCGAAGGGCATGTACAAAGGAACCTGCAAGCCCGGAATGCTCGGCGACGGCATAAGTAAGAAGATCACCGTCACGGGTGGTTCCGCCAAGTCGCTCTCCGATTCCGATGCGCTCAAGGCCGCGGCCAAGTCCTACTCGCGCTATATCGAGGAGGAAGCCGGCGAACTTGTCGAGGAGACCGAGAAATTCGTCGCCGCCGTCAAGGCAGGAAAGGTCGATGAGGCCAAGAGGCTCTATCCGATCGCTCGCACGCACTGGGAGCGGATAGAGCCGGTCGCCGAGACCTTCGGCGACCTCGACCCGATCACAGACGGCCGCGAACCCGATGTCGAGCCCGGGGATGACTTCACCGGCTGGCACCGTATCGAAAAGCAGTTGTGGGTGTCCGACAACACCGACGGCATGGACAAGTACGCCGACCAACTACTCGCCAACGTCGAGGAAATCGTCAAGCGCAGCAAGACCGCGCCGCTGACTGCTCTCGAACTTGCCCAAGGCTCGAAAGGCCTGATGGATGAAGTCGCCACCGGCAAGGTCACGGGAGAAGAGGACGAATTCAGCCACACCGACCTGTGGGACTTCGACGCAAACATCGAGGGTTCGATGGCAGCCATCAATGCGCTTCGACCGGTCCTGATCAAGCATGACAAGGCGCTGGTGACTGAACTCGATGCGAAGTTCAAGGCCCTCGAAACCGAACTTGACCAGTACAAGCTCGCCGATGGTTCGTGGACGTTCTACGACAAGTTGACGAGTGATCAGGTCAAGGCTTTGTCCGACGCGGTCGCGGCGGTCAGCGAACCGATCAGCAAGGTCGCGGCCGTTGTCGCGGCTTCGGCCTGAAGGGCTTGAACATATGCCCAACGACACCGTTTCCTCCGACGCGGCTTCCGACCACGCTGGCCTTTCCCGACGCAAGCTGATCGGGGCGGCGAGCGTCGGCGCGCTTGCGCTCGGGGGAATCGGTGCCGCCCAGGCCGCAAGCAACAATTCCGGGCATGAGGGCGCCAATCCTTCGTCGGTTCCGGTGCCGTTCGAAGGCGCCCACCAGGCTGGCATCGTCACGCCGGCCCAGGACCGTCTCCATCTTGCGGTTTTTGATGTCACCACCGAAAGCCGTGACGATGTCATCTCGTTGCTCAAGGATTGGACGGCCGCAGCGCGCAAGGCCACTCAGGGCAATGACATCGGGACCTTCGGCGCCGTTTCGGGTGCCCCGGCCGCCCCTCCCGAGGACACCGGTGAAGCCCTGGGCCTGCCGCCTTCGCAATTGACCCTGACGATCGGTTTCGGCCCGTCGTTCTTCGAAAAGAACGGCAAGGCCCGCTTCGGTTTGGACGGCAAGAAACCGGACCTCCTCAAGACGTTGCCCAAATTCGCGGGAGATCAGTTGCGTCCCGAGATCAGCGACGGCGACATCGTCATCCAGGCCTGTGCCAATGATCCGCAGGTCGCCGTTCACGCAATACGCAACCTCGCACGTATCGCCTTCGGGCGTGCCTCGGTCCGGTATTCACAACTCGGCTTCGGGCGTACGTCGTCGACCTCGACGTCTCAGTCGACGGCCCGAAACCTGCTGGGCTACAAGGACGGCACGGCCAACATCAAGGTCGAGGAAAAGAAGGACGTCAACAATTTCGTCTGGGTTCACGAAGGTGACGGACCCGAATGGTTGACCGGCGGCTCCTACCTGGTGACTCGCAAGATCAACATGCGCATCGAGATCTGGGACCGCGAACCCCTCGAGGGCCAGAACACGATCATTGGCCGCACGAAGGGCTCTGGCGGGCCGATGTCCGGCGGCGACGAGTTCGACAAGATCGACTTCAAGGCCGAGGGCACCGATGGCCGGCCGCTCGTCGACCACCATTCGCACGTACGCCTCGCTCATCCCGATTTCAACAAAGGCGCCAAGCTCTTGCGTCGCGGCTACAACTTCGTCGACGGTTCCGATGGTCTCGGCCAGCTGTCGGCGGGGCTGTTCTTCATCGCCTACCAGCGTGATCCGATCAAGCAGTTCGCGCAGGTTCAGCAATCTCTGGCAGGACCTACGCGTGACCTGCTCAACGAGTACATCGTTCACGTGAGTTCGGGCCTGTTCGCGTGCCCTCCGGGCGTCGGTAAGACGGGCTTTTGGGGCGAGGGCCTCTTCGCCTGACAAGGTTTCGGCTATGTGACAACGCCAATGGCATACTCGCGGTATGCTGACCCTTATGTCGATTTCTGCCACCACTGACAATGGGTTCTCCTCACGCCTCTCCGCGAAACGCATCGCCGAACTGACAAGTCAGATCCGCACCACCACGACCGAGACCCGGCCGACTATTTCACCTTTGAACGGTGAAAAGGTCGCTGACATCCAGGTCTCGAGCGTCGATGACGTGCAGACGGCTTTCGATTCCGCACGCAACGCACAGACCGAATGGGCAAAGACCTCCCTGCGCCAGCGCAAGAAGGCGCTACTCAGGCTCCACGATCTTGTGTTGGAACATCAGGACGAGT
>JBDSQP010000067.1:0-3081 GCA_039929755.1 Aeromicrobium sp.
GAAAACGTCGGGTTGGCCCGATGAGTGACTTGCCGGTGGCCCTGGTCGACCGGATACGGCAGCGTCTTTCCGACGAATCGCGCGAACCGACCGCGCAGTCGGTTGCCGATGCCCTGCGCGCCGAAAACCAGTTGTGTGGAAACGGCACCGTTCTGGCACTCGTGGATCAGCTGCGCAGAGACACGATGGGGGCCGGCCCGCTTGAGTCATTGCTGGCAATCCCCGGCGTCACCGATGTTCTTGTCAACGGTGCGAACGACGTCTACTTCGATTGCGGCAACGGCCTGGAGCGCGCCCGGGTGGGCTTCTTCGACGACGAGGCGGTTCGCCGCCTCGGTCAGCGATTGGCTGCCCAAGGCGGGCGAAGACTCGACGATGCGAGTCCCTTCGTCGACGTCCGGCTGCCTGACGGGACTCGCTTCCATGCTGTGCTGGCTCCACTGGCGAGGCCGGGCACGCTGCTGTCATTGCGCGTACCCGCACAACGCGCCTTTTCGCTCGATGAGCTTCTTGCCTCCGGCACATTCAATGAACTGGGTGCCGAGTGCTTGTCGCGACTCATCTCTTCACGGTCGGCATTCCTCATTTCAGGCGGTACGGGCACCGGCAAGACCACCGTGCTTTCGGCATTGCTGTCGACAGTCGATCCGACCGAGCGCCTTGTCATCGTCGAGGACGCGACAGAGTTGCGCCCCAACCATCCGCATGTCGTCGGACTTGAGGCCAGACCCGCCAACATCGAGGGTGCTGGATCGATCGGACTGCGCGAACTGGTCAGGCAGGCTCTGCGTATGAGACCGGACCGGTTGATTGTCGGCGAAGTCCGCGGCGCCGAGGTCGTCGAGTTGTTGGCGGCACTCAACACGGGTCACGAGGGCGGCTGCGGAACGGTCCACGCCAACGCGGCGGCCGATGTGCCGGCGCGCTTGGAGGCGCTGGGCTCGGCAGCGGGACTGCCCCGCGCGGCCGTCCACAGTCAGGTGGCTTCGGCTCTCGACGTCGTTGTTCATTTGGCCCGCGAGCGTGACGGCCGGCGGATGCTGCGTCAGATCGCGGTCTTCATGCGCGGAGACGGCGGCCTTGTCGAAGCTGTCCCGGCGCTCACCTTCTCGTCCGGGGAGTCAGTGCCCGGGCCCGGAGTCGTGAAGTTGCAGGGGTTGATCGGTACCATCACGGTCCCGCAATGAGGGTGGGCTCGGCCATTTGCGTGGCTCTCCTGACTCTACTGCTGCGGCCGCCGCCTCGTTGGCTCATCCGCTCAAGATTCGGAACGCCCCGGCCACCCTCTAGGTCCCTCAATCCACACCTGATCCGTTGGAGACCTGCGGCCCTCGTCATTTCGCTGGCTGTTGTCGTCCTCTCGTTCGGCGGCGCGCTGCCGCACCTCATCGCCGGGTGTACCGCTGTCGGAATTGCAGCAGTCTGGTTCCGCCTTCGGCTCGGGGCCCGAAATCTGGGCAGGCGCAAGCAGGTCGGTCGTGAAGTCGCCGAAGCCGTCGACGCCCTTGCTGCCGAACTCGGGTCAGGTGTGCTCGCGAACCATGCGATTCAGCACCTGGCCGAAGACTCGCCCCTACTCGCAAACGCGGCGACCGCCAGTCGACTTGGAGGAGACGTTGCGAGCGCCCTCAGAATGTCTGCCCGGTTGCCGGGGGCTGAGGGTCTAGACGATCTGGCAGCCGCTTGGGAGGTGTCCGAGCGGTCAGGTGCGCCAATGTCTCGCGTCCTTGATCGATTGAGTGAAGGTTTCCGCGATGAGCGCGACGTCCAGAGAGAGATCGACGCCGGTCTCGGACCCGCAAAGGCCACGGCGCGTCTCATGGCTGTGCTGCCCCTCTTCGGGCTGGGCCTGGGGATGAACCTTGGTTCCAGCCCTATCCACGTCTTGCTCGATACGATTGCTGGTTCCCTGTGCCTGGCCGCGGGGGCGGCGTTGGCCTGTGCGGGCGTGTGCTGGGTCGACGAGATCGCTGCACGCGCGGCGAAGGCCTGACCAGTGGCGGCCGCGCTCTGCCTGGGCATCGCCGTGTTCCTCGCCGTTCGCCGTCCTCCGCAGTCGCGCTGTCGGCGCATATTTCGACAGGAGTCGCGACCGCGGCCGACCGCCCCGGCGCCGACAGTGATCGCTGCTTCCTTCGCGGGACTCGCGTGCCTGACCCTTTTCGGATTCCCGACGGGCCTTCTCGTGGCTGCCTTCGCCATGCCCGTTGCCGCCCGCGTTACCGGTCGGCTTGAGTCCGCCTCGGTGCGACGGCGCCGGTTTCAGCTGGCAAGGCAACTTCCGGGCGCAATAGATCTACTTGTCGCCGTGCTTGACTCCGGCCGACCTCCCGCCGCCTCCTTTTCGCTGGTGGCGCGGGCAACTTCGGATCCGCTCGGCTTTGAGTTCAGAGCGATAGCCGGCCGCCTCTCCATCACCGGCGACGAACAGGCAGTTTGGGAAGGACTCCGTAGTCGGCCGGAGTTCGCTGCCCTCGCCCGAGGCTTTGGTCGCGCAAGCCGATCCGGAATGCCCGTCGGCAAGGTCCTGGAGCGGCTGGCCGAGGAGCTTCGCCGGGAACGCCGCGCCGCTGCTCAGGAACGGGCTCGAAGCGTCGCCGTTGCCACGGCCGCCCCATTGGGACTGTGCTTCTTGCCGGCGTTCTTCCTGATAGGCATCGTTCCGACCCTGCTCGGTGCGTTCTCAACTTTCAGTTGGTGACTTTTCCCCAAGTCACAACAGAGCGACGCCTTTCCCCAGCCGAAACCGAGCCTTCGCAAAAGTGATCGCCGCTGCCACACATTCACAGGTGAGACATCCGCAAACAACAAGGAGTTCACCATGAAGCGATCAATCAGGAACTACGTGACGAACAAGGCAGAGCAGGGCATGACCACTGCCGAATACAGCGTGGGCACACTCGGTGCCTGCACGGTCGGCAGCGTCCTCGTCAAGGTTGGGCAGTCCGAGTGGTTTGGAGAGATTGTCCAGAACCTGTTCGAAAAGATCCCGAACATTCTGCCGTTCTGAGCACATGGCCGGGGCGCGCCCGCGCCCCGGCTCCGTTCCCGAAAGGACCACCATGAAGCACAGGCTCGAGA
>JBDSQP010000068.1:0-6238 GCA_039929755.1 Aeromicrobium sp.
GCCATGGCGACCCGCAAGATCGCCCCGGCCCTCGCGGCAGGCTGCACCGTCGTCATCAAACCGGCCGCAGAAACGCCGCTCACGGCATTCGCAATCGCCCAGATCATGGCCGAAGCGGGAGTCCCCGACGGCGTCGTCAACATCGTGCCCACGACCAACGCCGGCAGCATCGTCACGGCCTGGCTCGAAGACCCACGAGTCCGCAAGATTTCGTTCACCGGCTCGACCGAAGTCGGTCGCGTGCTGCTTCGCCAGGCGGCCGACCGGGTGGTCAACGCCTCGATGGAGCTCGGCGGCAACGCCCCGTTCATCATCGCCGACGACGCCGATGTCGACGCGGCGGTGGCCGGTGCACTGATTGCCAAGCTCCGCAACGGCGGCCAGGCATGCACAGCCGCAAACCGCTTCTACGTCCACGAGTCCGTGGTTGATGAGTTCACCAACAAGTTCGGTCGCGAAATCGCTGCACTTCGGGTTGGTGCCGCGGCCGATCCTGCCACCCAGATCGGTCCGCTCATCAACCAGAAGGCCGTCGACCGAGTGACATCCCTGGTCGAGTCGGCTATCGCAGCAGGCGCTCGGATCACGCATCGCGGAACCCTGCCCGAAGACGCCAAGGGCTATTTCTACGCTCCGACGTTGCTACGCGATGTTCCGGCGGACTCGCGCATCATCCGCGAGGAGATCTTCGGCCCGATCGCTCCGATCGTGACCTGGACCAACGACAAAGAGCTGATCGAACTGGTGAACTCTTCGGAGTTCGGCCTCGCCGCGTACGTCTATTCCCGGGACCTCCAACGCGCCATGCAGCTGGGCGAAGCCATCGACGCGGGCATGGTCGGGATCAACCGCGGAATCGTTTCGGATCCATCAACCCCGTTCGGTGGCGTCAAGCAAAGCGGGCTCGGACGCGAAGGCGCTCGGCTCGGCCTCGAAGCATTCCAGGAGACGCAGTACCTCAGCATCGCCTGGCCCGAGCTGGTGCCGTGAACTCGACGAACATCACCAGCGACGTCGTCATCATCGGCGCGGGGGTCTCCGGTCTGACCGCAGCACATGACTTGCGCCGCGCCGGCCTGAGCGTCACCGTGCTTGAAGCAAGGGACCGGGTCGGCGGACGCCTGTGGACCCAGGTCATTGACGGCGCGATGTTGGAGCTCGGCGGACAGTGGGTGTCACCGGACCAGGATGCGCTGCTCGAGACTCTTGCCGACCTCGACCTTCAGACATATGAGCGATACCGCGAAGGCGACAGTGTGTATGTCGGGCGCGATGGTGTGGCTCGCCGTTTCACCGGCGACATCTTCCCGACCTCTCCCCGAACACAGCAGGAGATCGAACGCCTCATCGGAGTGATCGACGAGATGTCCCTCGAAGTCGATCCGGCCGCCCCATGGGCCCACCCCCGAGCCAAGGAGCGGGACATCATTTCCTTCTGGTCCTGGCTCACCGACCAGACCCATGACGAAGAGGCTCGGGACAACATTGCGCTGTTCGTAGCCGACGCCATGCTCACAAAGCCCGCGCATACGTTCTCGGTCCTCCAGGCGCTGATGATGGCATCGAGCGCCGGTGGTTTCACCCGCCTCGTTGAAGCCGATTTCATTCTCGATCGAAGAGTTATCGGCGGGCTCCAGCAAGTGCCCCTACGACTTGCAGAACGGCTGGGCGACGACGTGAAGGTGAGTCAGCCCGTGCGACGCCTGGAATGGTCTGACTCCGGCGTTGTCGCGAAGACCGATGACCTCACCGTCACGGCCCGGTATGCGATCGCCGCCATCCCGCCGGTGCTGCACGGCCGCATCGACTACCAGCCGCCGCTCCCCCGCGCGCAACACCAAATGCATCAGCACTTGTCATTCGGGCTGGTCATCAAGGTGCACGCCGTCTACGAACGGCCCTTCTGGCGCGAGGACGGACTGTCCGGCACAGCCTTCATCCCCTACAACTTGGTGCACGAGGCCTACGACAACACCAACCACGAGGACGCGCACGGAACACTCGTCGGATTCGTCTCCGACATCAAGGCCGGAGACGTTTTGTCACTCGGCGCCGACGAACGCCGCAAGGCAGTGCTCGAATCGCTGGCCACCTACTACGGTCCCGAAGCCCTCACACCGATCGTCTACTTCGAGAGTGACTGGGCTGCCGAGGAATGGACCCGCGGCGCGTATGCCGTCAGCTTCGATCTCGGCGGATTGGTCCGGTACGGGCCCACTCTCCGCGAACCGGTCGGGCCGATCTGGTTCTCCAGCAGCGACCTCGCTGGCGAGGGCTACCAACACGTCGATGGCGCCATCAGGGTTGGACACGAGACGGCCGCGGCCATCATCGAGGCCGCCGGCAACTAGTCCAGGCAGAATTCGTTGCCCTCAGGGTCTAGCAACACCATGAATCCCGTGTCCATCGCGCTGGGTTCGAATCGCTTGAACAGGCTCGCGCCGAGGGCAACGAGACGCTCGGCCTCTGCCGCGAGAACCGCCATGCGTTCGTCACCTCGCAGCGTGGGGGCGGCGCGTACGTCGATGTGAACCCGGTTCTTGGCGGTCTTGCCTTCGGGAACCTGCTGGAAGAAGACCCTCGGCCTCGTGCCTTCAGGATCGACGATCGCCGAGCGACTGTTCCACTGATTTTCGGGGACTCCCCAGGCGGTGAGCGCGTCCTCCCAGGTATCGAATCCGTTGGGAGGCGCCTCCTTGACGAAGCCCAGAACCTCGGCCCAGAAGTCGGCAAGTGCTGCCGGATCCGCGCAATCGAACGTGATCTGAATGTCTTGTGGCATGACTCCATTGTTGTCGGGACCACTGACAAAAGTCTGGCTCAGGCTGTGGCGTCGGCTTCGGCTTCATAGAGCGCATACGGGTCGTGCAGTTCGCGACCGAGCACCGACTGCAACCAGGCCGCGTCTCGGGCGCTGCCAGGTTGCGAATCGTCGAGGGACCCGTCGCCGGTCAGGTTGGAGGCAAAGATTCCGGCCGCCGATTTGGGCAGGAAATCCTCGTAGACAATCGGGTTGAGACCGCCGTCCGCATCCACCGTGAAGTAGGCGAGATCCTGCGCGGCGAGGTCGGCATATGTGTCCGGAAACGCTGCCATGCCCCCGGCGTCGTAGAGGTCTCGCCCCTTCGGGGTGAGGGCGATCCCCCTGGCCTCGACCTCACCGAATCGCACACGAAGCTCGCCGTCCTCGAGGGTTCCGTCCGGATTGCGGAACGTACGCGGCTCTGAGAGGGCGCGAAAGGAGGTCTGACGCAGCAGTACATCGGGCTTGTCCGTGCGCGGTGGCCCCTGGATCTTGTCGATCATCTCGATGCCCAGGCCCTGCATCCGGACATACAGCGCATCGATGTCGAGCACACGCGGAGTCAGGTGGTTAATGTGAGTGCTCGAGACTCCCCCAATGTCAGCCGCAACGCTCGAGACTTCTTCGAGTCGTTCGTACCATTGGCGGTCAACGGGATCGGGCGAAAGTGCGAAGGACTGAGTTGCCAGCTCGAGGAACCGCACAGCATTGCCCCCGTCAAGCCCGCCTGCGGCCTCCGCTTGGTCGGCGAGCCTGAGCAATTCCTCGGGGAACAAGGTTCGATCGCCCAGGAATTCGCGAAGTTCTGCCTCAAGACCCTCGTCGAAGAATCGCCTGTCGTCAACGACCAACAGCGACGTGAACACGCGGAACGGGTTGCGGGCCAGCTCTCCACGATCCAACGGCCGGAATGCCGTCGACACGACGGGAATAGGCGGGCTGGCATCGCGAAGGTCGTAGAAGCCGACCGGATACATCCCGCAGGCGCCGAAGATCCGAGCGACCTGACCCAACTCCTCGGGAGTTCCGACGCGAATCGCGCCATGGCGCTCCGCGGTTATCCGGGCGATGCTGCCCAGACGCTCGGCATCCTCACCCTGGGCCGCGAGGAACTCAGCGTTGATCTTGCCGGAGACCTCGACGAGCGTGAAATAGGCCGGGACCTCAGAGCCGTACAACTCGGAAAGGCTGTGCGCGAACTGCGCTCGCAATTGCCACTGCGGCACCAGCACCGGAGCGGCGGACGTCACAGGAATTCGACACCCTGCGCGAGCGGTAACTCCGTCGAGTAGTTGACCGTGTTGGTGCTGCGGCGCATGTAGGCCTTCCACGCATCAGAGCCGGACTCGCGACCGCCACCGGTCTCCTTCTCGCCACCGAATGCGCCGCCGATCTCGGCACCCGAAGGGCCAATGTTCACGTTGGCGATGCCACAGTCCGAACCGATAGCGGAGACAAATAATTCGGCTTCGCGCACGTTCAGCGTGAAGATCGACGACGAGAGCCCTTGAGTAACATCGTTGTGGAGCGCAATGGCTTCGTCGAAGTCTTCGTAGCCCATGACATAGAGCAACGGAGCGAATGTCTCGGACTTGACGATTTCGGTCTGCCTCGGCATGTCGATGATCGCCGGGCGTACGTAGTAGCCGCCGCCCTCGATCTCAGCCCGTTCGCCGCCGGTGACGACCTTGCCGCCATCGATTTTGGCGATGTCGACAGCCCTCGAAAATCCATCGAAAGCCGCCTCGTCGACGAGCGGCCCCACGAGAGTCTTGGCGTCAAGTGGTGATCCGATCGGCAGCGTCTCGTATGCCGCGCGCAGGCGCTCGACGAGTTCGTCCTTGATCGAGTTGTGGGCAATGACGCGGCGCAATGAGGTGCAGCGCTGCCCCGCTGTGCCGACGGCCGAAAAGACGATGCCACGAACGGCCAGATCAATGTCGGCACTGGGTGCGACGATCGCAGCGTTGTTGCCACCGAGCTCGAGCAAGGAGCGGCCGAGACGAGCGGCGACGCGTGGGGCGACCTCTTTGCCCATGCGCGTCGAGCCGGTGGCAGAAACGAGCGCGATTCGCGGATCGTCCACGAGGATTTCACCGACCGACCGGTCACCGATGAGAATGGCAGAGACGTCGGCGGGGGCACCTGCACGACGGGCGGCCTCGGCCATCAATGCCTGGCAGGCGATGCCGGTGAGAAGCGTCTTCTCCGAAGGCTTCCAGACCACGGCGTCACCGCATACGAGAGCCAGAGCGGTGTTCCAGGACCAGACGGCGACGGGAAAATTGAACGCCGAAATGACGCCGATAACGCCGAGCGGGTGCCACTGTTCCATCATCCGGTGGCCGGGGCGCTCCGTGGCGATCGTTAGTCCGAACAGCTGGCGCGAAAGCCCGACACCCAGATCACAGATGTCGATCATCTCCTGGACTTCACCCAGACCCTCGGACACGATCTTGCCCGCTTCGATCGAAACGAGGGCGCCGAGATCATCCTTGTGTTCACGCAGGAGCTCTCCGAGTTCACGGACGAGTTGGCCCCTCACGGGTCCTGGCACGGAACGCCATACCTCGAACGCAGTCTGGGCGCGGTCGATGATCGCCGACGCCTCCGCAGCGGTATGGGAGTGGAGTCGCCCGATCTCGCCTCCGTCGATCGGCGAACGCGCGATCAGGTCACCGTCGGCAACGAAAGGGTCGCCAGCACCGAGGCGCTGGAGGATGTCACGTGCCTGGGTGACGATGTCGTCCTGATGTGTAGTCATGGAGCTCAGACCTTTCCGAAGGTTTCGAAGCGTTCGCCGGCCTGGGTCGAGAACACGTCCTCCAGGACGATGTCCTCCTGTTTGATGAAGCCGGTCTGAGGCAGGCGTCCCTCAGACACAAGCTCGACGACAGCGACGATCGAGGCGGCGGTCGTCCAGGAGATGGCGCGCCACACACGGCCGCCGATCTCGATCGGTTTGTAGCCGCGTACGTAGTTCTCACGGAATGGGTGGCCCTCCTTGATGCCTTCGACTGCGGCATGGAGATAGACGACGTCGTCGTTGACCGGAGGTTTGGCGGCGACGAGGATCTCGCCGGCGAGCTCGCGCCGTTCACGCAGACCGAGCTCGTCGAACAGGAAATGCATCTGTTCGAAATGCCCCGGATAGCGCATCGTCTTGTAGTCGAGTCGATGTACACGACCTTCGAACGTTTCGCACATCGTGCCGAGGCCGCCAGAGGTCAACGCGGCTTCAAGCTCGACGCCGCCGATGACGACGCGTTCGGTCTCCGTCATCGCGGGCACCATCTGGCGTCGGCCCGAGCGGAGCACTTCGCAGTCGTTGAGGTATTCGTTGACCACTCCGTCGGCCGACCAGTTGAAGGCATAGCCGAGCAATCCGGTCGGGTTTTGTGGCAGTGCTCCGACCTTGAGCTCGATCGAGCGGAT
>JBDSQP010000069.1:0-3098 GCA_039929755.1 Aeromicrobium sp.
ACCATCCGACTTCCCTCGCTGGATGGTCTGATCGCTCGGCTCCCACGTTGGTCAATTGGCCGCTTCGGTCGCGGGCGATGGTTGACCGCGGTGCTGATCGTTGCCCTGCTTGTCGCTGTCTTGGACGTTTTCCTCTACCGCGAAGCGCACCGCCAGTCTGCGGCCGCGGACGCACGTGCAGTCGCGCTTCGCAGCGCGGAGACTCGGCTCCCAGTGATGCTTTCCTACAGGTACACGTCGCTCGACGGCGATCTGGCAATCGCGAGTGGCAATGCCACCGGGAAGTTTCGCACCGACTACGCCACGCTTCTGCGTCAGGTGGTTGCCCCGAACGCGCTCAAGAAGAAGATCAGCACTTCGGCGACAGTAACCGGTTCGTCTGTCGTGAGCGGTAACGCTCACGATGTCATCGTCCTGCTTTTTCTGACCCAGAGCACCACCGCCGGCAAAAACAAGCCAGTCCTGAGCGGAAGCCGGATCGAGGTGCGGATGACCAAGACTGAGAAGGGTTGGTTCGTATCCAAAATCACCCCGGTCTAGCCGAACCGACGATGGACGTGTATCGAAAGATGCCCAAAGGCGAAGGGCTCCATCCGTCCACCCCCGCGGGTCATCGCGGGAGGGAGCCTCGGAACACCATTCGACGACGCATTTGTTCGTATCGACCGAAACGATGGATTCCCGAAGCTATGGATCCGGGTGGGCGTAGGTGCACGCCATTCGAGCGACGCGAGGAAAACGGGTCGTGTGCGCGCGCCGATTGCCACGCCGTACGGACGCCATCTCAAACCCGCTTGATCTAAGGACACTCTTTATGACCTACGAATCACTTTCCCTGAGCGTCGATCACGGCGTAGCGCATCTCAGGCTCGAGAGACCGCATGCCTCAAACGCTTTCGATCTCCCGTTCGCCCGCGAGTTTTGCGATGCCGTCGAAGAGATTTCTTCCGATCCAATGACAGTGGCCGTCGCTATTACGGGCGCGGGCAAACGGTTCTGCGCGGGTGGAGATGTGGACTCGATGGTCAGGGAGGGAGACGTAGAGGCTTACCTGCTGGAGCTGGCGACTGTACTGGACGGCGCGCTGCAAATCCTCGCTCAGCTCTGTAAACCGGTTGTGGCCGGAGTGCAGGGAGCTGTCGCTGGAGCGGGCTTGGGCCTGATGCTGTGCGCTGACCTCATCGTTGCAGACCGATCTACCAAATTCCTGACCGCCTACGCAGGGATCGGTCTCACGCCTGACTGCGGGGTCTCCTATTTGCTGCCGCGAGCCATCGGTCAGCAGAGGGCATTGGAGCTCGCCTTGACCGGTCGTGTCCTGAACTCCGACGAGGCGCTCTCGTGGGGCTTGATCAATCGCGTCGTCGAATCGGACGCTGGCGACCACGCAGTTGATCTGGCCCGTGAGCTCGCGGCCGGTCCGTCGCAGGCCCTCGGCGAAACCCGGCGACTTCTCCGCCAAGGCTGGGCGGCCACCCGCGCCGAGAGCGGTGCGAGTGAAGCCCAAATGATTGCACGAATCAGTCGGACGCCCGATGCGGTCAGGCTGCTCTCGGACTTTGGCGCCAATTAATCGGGAATCGGCCGGCATCGAGACATGAGTCGAGAACCGAGAGAACCAGCGACCGACAGGTCGCCACGACAATGGCCTAACCCTGGGAGACTGACGTCGCTCGTCGCTCCAGTTTGGAAATAGAGGCGAGGATTAAATCTAGTACAATGATAAGCATGGATTTGTCGATGCCGGTTTTAGGCGGTACTACCCCTCACGGGCGAGGCCCGCAACCCGCTAGCCGCCCGGCCCACCAACGCGCCACCCCCTATCAATTCGCCACCCGAACTGACGGGAGGCAGCTGTGACCGACTGGACGGTTCTCGTGCCGATCAAACCATGGACTCTTTCGAAGTCGCGTCTGTGCATGGACCCGGAATCGACCGCCGTACTCGCGCGAGCCTTCGCTCAGGATGTGCTGGACGCCGTCTACGGATCGCGTCACACTGGCGCGATCATCGTCATCTCCGCAGAAGCCGAAATGCGAACAGTTTTGAGGGAGTACGGCGCAGTTGTACTAGAGGACAGGCCATTGCTTACGCCGGATCCTTTGAACCAGGCAGTCATGTCTGGCGTGCACTGGGCCCAAAGGATGCGTGCGGCGTCACCCCTGGCAGTTGTGCCAGCTGACCTTGCGTGCATGACAACCGAAGACTTTGACGATGCCCTTGATCTGCTGGGACAAAGCGATTTGAGCTATGTTCCGGATACCTCCGGAAACGGCACCACCATCCTCGCCTCCCGGATTCCAGCCCAAATCGTTCCGTCGTACGGTCCCGATTCAGCCCATCAGCATTCAATGAATGGAGCGTCGGTTTCAGCGGCCCATGCTCGAGTGCTCCACGACATAGACACACTCGATGACCTCGATCTCGCCGAGCAACTTGGGGTAGGCAAACACACGGCAGCAGCGCTGCCGCACATAGGAGAGCGACTCACGTTCGCAAAGTTGCAGGGCGGGATAGCTCGAAAGTAGACGCGCCGACGGGCAAAGCTCACGAATCGCGCTGCCTTCAGCCACCGTCCTCGGGCACCACAATCTACTCAGCTCTTCCCCATTCTGGCTGGCCGGCGTGCCCACCTCGAAGTGTCACGGAATCAGACAGAGCTGCGGAGTATTCGGATTTCCTTACCTCGTCAGTGCGACCCCACCCTCGATCGCGGTCGATCCCGGACCAAGCGTGGACGTCACGGCGTCCAAACGATGGCGTGTGCGGAGGCCGAAAGGGATGTCGTTGGCGCTATTCGACAAAGGTGCGCAAGATCGTACGGTTCGAATCCGCGAAGCGCTCCTGCGGTCTTGCCTTCGGTGGGGGCAACCTCGTGCAATGTGAGTTCGTAGGCGCGGTCGACTCGGCGGAGCCGTCGAGACGACTTACGATCATCGACCGGGATGGCAACCGCACACAGTTGCCTGTGATGGACCAACCGATCCACTATGTCGGTGACGCTCGAATATTGAGCAATTCTGCCGTTCGAAGAGTGAGCAGTTCTAGTGTGGCGTGTTTTCGGCTCTTGCGGAGGGCAGGGTGTCGATCCCGGTGTT
>JBDSQP010000070.1:0-5728 GCA_039929755.1 Aeromicrobium sp.
ACGGCTTCGGCTTCGCGGCCGAGGGATCGACCGCCCAGAACGGCCCATGTGACGGCGGCAGTGAGTGCCGTGTTGGCGACCGGGCGCCGAGCCGTCAGGCAGTCCGTGGCCAGCCCCAGCAGTCCGGTCGACCCCACTAGGGCGACCGAATGGGCGAGGCCGTGGCTTCGGTCATCGGCATACATCCGCTGCTCGACGGCGAGGGCGACCCGGCCGAATCCGGCCACAGGATGAAAGTGCTGTGGGTCGCCGAAGACTCGGTCGGCGGCGAATCCGAGCCCGAGGCCCAGTGCACGCGAAAACAACTTAGGTCTCCTGCTGTTCAGGTCGGTAGTGTGAGTCAGACAATAGCGACGTGAGGTCAACGTGAAAGTACTGGTCACCGGCGGCGTACGCTCGGGCAAATCGTTCCAGGCCGAGTCCCTCCTTGTGGCTGAGCCGTTCGTCACCTATGTGGCGCCTGGCCCGTCAGCCGTGGAGGATCCCGATCCCGACTGGGTGGCCCGGATCCAGGCCCATCAGTTGCGACGACCCGCGCATTGGACGACCCTGGAGACTCACGATCTGGCCGCGGCGATTTCGCAGGCCGAGGGCGCTGTCTTCATCGACTGCCTCGGGACCTGGCTGACGGCGCTGCTGGACGAACTCGATGTATGGGACGCGATCCGCGAGGACTGGGAGCCCCTGGTCATCGCGCGGGTCGACGAAGCCGTCGAGGCGTGGCGTGAAAGCAAGGCGACGCTCGTCGCGGTGACGAACGAAGTCGGTATGAGCGTCGTGCCTGAACGCCGATCGGGCCGTTTGTTCCGTGACTTGCTGGGCATCGTCAATCAGAAGTTCGCCGCCGAATGCGATGAGGTCCTCCTCGTCGTCGCCGGCCGCACACTGTCGCTGTAACCGGTTCAGCCTGCGGCGTATCCGAACCAGATCATCGAGCCTGTCGCCGAGATCAAGAGTGTGGCCAATGCCAGCTCGATCGAGGCGCCGAAGGTGTCGCCGGTGACGCCGCCGAACCGTTTGACGCTGCGAAGCAACAATGCGGCAACGACGAGCATGGTGGCCCCGGCGCCGACCAGCCCATGCCACCAGGGGATCTCGGCGAGGTCATAAGCCGCGGTCGTGACTGCTGCGACTGCGACCCATACAGCGAGGGCGATGATTCTGGGAACGGCCTGCGTGTAGGTCACGCCCAGGCCGTCCTCACGCGCCGCGGGAACGCCCTTCATACAGGTCAGGGCAAGTGCGGCACGGGAAACGCAGACCAGGACGCCGGCAAGGAGCGGGCCATACGGCCGATTTACGATATTGGCGATCGACGCGATCTGGATCGCGAGAACGACGATGAGGATGGCGACCCCGGCGGGTCCGGTGTTGCCCGACTTCATGACGGTCAGCGAACGCTCGCGGTCATAGGAAGCGGTCAAGCCGTCGGCGGTGTCGGCCAGCCCATCGAGATGGAGTGCGCGACTTCCCATTGCCAAGGCACCGATGGCGACGGCCGCAACGGCGAGGGGTTCGAGCTCGAGCCCGCGCCCGGCCCAGCATACGAAGGCGACGAGTAGTCCCAGAGGGATGACGGCTACCGGGGCGATGACCATGGCCAAGCCGGCCACGCTTCGGTTGACGCGACGTGGCGGCGGGATGGGGAGCGCGGTGAGCGTTCTGACGGCCAGCCGGATCCCGTCGCCGAGCATCAGCCGAGGTCGAGGTCTGCGAGTAGCGCGACTTCGGACAACAGCAGGGCCGCGGAGCGTACGAGCGGCACGGCGGCCACGGCTCCGCTGCCCTCGCCGAGACGCATACCGAGGTCGAGAATCGGCGAGAGGCCGAGCTTGTCGAGGGCGAGCGACTGCGCGGGCTCGGGTGAACGATGACCGGCGGCGAACCACGCGGTTGCCCCGGGCGCGAGGCGGTCCGCGATGAGCGCGCATGCCACCGAGATGACACCGTCGAGGAGGACGGGCGTGCCGGCCCGGGCCGCTGCCACTATGAAGCCGACTGCCGCCGCAAGATCGGCACTGCCGAGGGCTTGCAACGTTTCGAACGGGTCGTCGGCGCGGTCGCCGACCCGGTCGATGGCCTGCTGGATGAGCTGCTGCTTGTGGATGAGCGCCGTGTCGTCGACACCGGTGCCGCGACCGGTGACTTCCGTCGCGGGGAGCCCGAGCGAAGCCGCGATGAGGGCTGCCGCGGGGGTCGTGTTGCCGATACCCATGTCGCCGCTGATCAGCAACTGCGCGCCGGCGGCGATCTCTTGGGCGGCGACTTTCGCACCCGCGTCAAGGGCGCGCTGAGTCTCATCGGCAGTCAGCGCATCCTCGAGGTGGATGGCGCCGCTGGATCGACGGATCTTGAAAGCCTGGATGGCCGGGTCAACGCCATCGAGGTCGTTGTCGACACCGATGTCGAGGACGCGAAGCGCCACTCCATGTTGGCGGGCCAGCGCCGAAACGCCCGCCCTGCCCGACAGGAAGGTATGCACCATCGCGGGCGTCACCTCTTTGGGGTAAGCCGAAACACCGTGGTCGGAGACTCCATGGTCACCGGCGAAGATGACCGCTCGCACGCGATCGACCGGGACAGGCGGGCATACGCCCTGCGTCGCGGCAACCCATACGGAGAGTTCGCCGAGCCGGCCAAGGGCACCGGCAGGGGTGGCGAGACCGGCGAGCCGGGCCGCCGCATCGTCGCGGGCCGACCGTGAAGGGGCGGCGATCGGTGAGAGTGTCATGAGCGGATACTTTCTGCGAGGACACGGCGTTTCTCGGCGGCATTCCAGGTGCGAGCGACGAGGCCGCTGAGGACGATTCCGATGACGCCCCACATGGTGGCCTGGGTAGCGATCGAGCTGAGGCGGAAGCCCCAAAGTGTGTTGGCAGGGAAGTCATTGGGGACTTCATTGACTGTAGGCAGGAGCAACCCGGCGACCGTGACGAGGACGAGCCAACTCAGGGCTGGGGCGACCACCGCGATCCACGCATCGTGCTTGCGGATGAGTTTTGCGGCGGTGACCACGGCTGCGATACCCAGCACAACCGAGATGGCCTGGAACGAGAAGTAGTCGGCCGTACGGGAACCGAGTGTCGAAGCCCTGCCGACCGCTGGCGGGTTCGGCGGATACTTCGCCCACGCTGCAAGCGCGAAAATCACGAAGCCGACGCCGGCGACGACGGCTGTCGAGGACGCGGGCCTCAAACGGCCCAGGCGGCCTGTTGCGAAGGCGCTTGCAATCCCGACGATGCCGCCGAAGGCGATACCGATGGCGAGCGTCGCAGTGAGCAGCCCCAGCGTGGACTGCTTTTCGCGGGACACAACGGTGCCGCCTTCATCGTGGTGGTGATGGGCCGGTGCGGAATTGGCTTCTTCGACCGCAATGGACTGGTCGACATACTGTTCGCCGACCTGATGGGCGACTCCGAAGGCAAAGATTCCGGCGATGAAGCCGGCAATTAGCCCGTTGATCAAAAAGTTACGGGGGTTCACGTCGTGCTCCTGGAAATGGGTACGCCAAGGCATACCTGGAGATGTGGGTGTAGCGAGACGGGCCGAAGCCCGAGGCGGATCAGTGGCAGGGGTAGCCGAGGAGGTGGCGTCCGTCGTGGACCCACTCGTGGATCGCAGTGCCGGAAAACACCGAGAATGCGCCCTGTTCCGCGCCCACGAAGTAGACGACGATGGCGGAGATGAGGACGAAGAAAAGAGCCCACGGTGCAATGGCCGAAATGGCGATCGTGGGCACGTCGAACTCAGGGCTAAGGGTTGTTGCCTGTGACATGAAACCTCCTGTTTGGGATGACACGCGTCCCGATGGATGGAACCTCAACCTGAGTGTCTGACTTGGCCTCGCGGCTTCACAGTAGCGCGACTGTGCCGGAATCTCACCGGCTTCCTCATGGTTGATTGGTCGAACTCTATCCGGCTCAAGTTTCGTGGGTCAATCGGCTGTGCGAATGACTTCGACCGAGTGTGTTTGTGGGTCCACGATGGTGATCGAACAGTTTTCCGGGAGGGTCGGACGTTGGCCTGCGAGCATCCCGACGGCAAGTCCGATGGTGTCGCCGTGGCTCACCGCGACGACGGTGTCGTCGGGGTCGGAAACGGGTCCGATCTTCGCCAGGAACGTCTGGATACGACCGAGGACGCTCTCGATCGATTCCTCGAGGCCCTGTTCGGTGATGAGGGGCTCGATCTCGATTTCGAGGCCCAGGCGGTCGGCGATGATCCCGGCGCTTTGGAGCGCCCGGACGGCGGGCGAACTGACTATGCGTGTCACGCCCCTGGTTGCCAGGGTTTCGGCGGCCCTGCTGGCCTGTTCGCGACCCAGATCGGTCAGCGGTGGGTGCGCTGTCTGACCCTGCATGCGGTCGAGGACGTTCCACGTCGATTGGCCGTGGCGGACCCAGAGGATCACCGAAGGCCGTCGATCGATGCGACCCCGCCGATGATCGTGACAGCCGGCGCTTCAATGTGGGCCGCGCGGGCCGCTTCGGCGATCGTGCCGATCGTGGCGCGGACGACCTTCTGGCTCGGCAAGGCTCCGTCGGCGATGATCGCGGCAGGCGTATCCGGATCGAGCCCGCCCTCGATCAGGGCGACTGCGATCGCGGGCAAGGTGCGTACGGCCATCAGGAGCACGAGACTCGAACCGGACCTGGCGAGCGCCGCATAATCCAGAGTCGATTCCGGGTGACCGGGCGGTACGTGGCCGGAGATGACGGTGAAGGCCTGGTTGACGCCGCGATGCGTGACCGGGATATTGACGGCCGCGGGCGCCGCAATTGCCGAACTTATTCCGGGTATGACGTGGGCCTCGATGCCGGCTTCGAGGCAGGCGATCAGTTCTTCGCCGCCGCGACCGAACACGAAGTTGTCTCCGCCTTTGAAACGGACGACATTCTTGCCGGCCTTGGCGTGTTTGACGAGCAGCTCGTTGATCTCTTCCTGACTCGTCGAGCGTCCGCCGGGAACCTTGGCGACGTCGATGATCTGTGCGTCCGAGCGTGCCCAGCGCAGAGCCGCGAGTGGAGCCAACCTGTCGGTGATGATGATCTCTGCGTCTTCGATGGCTTCCTTGCCGGCGATCGTCAGCAGACCGGGGTCGCCCGGGCCGCCCCCGACGAGCGTCACCTTGCCGAGGCCGGGGGAACGATCGGCCGGCAGCGATTGCGGTGCATCCACGCGAACCGTGAGGATGCGGCGGGCTTCGGCCTCGAGGGCAATCGACGCGTTGAGTATGGGGTTGCTGGTGGCTGCCACCGCAAGCCACATGTAGTCGAGGTCGCCGACCGTGTAGGCGTGCTGTTTCCAACGCAGGAGACCGCGTTCGGCGAGGTCTTCGACGGTCGCCACAACTGTTTCGGCGACGACGGTAACTTTCGCACCGGCGCCGATGAGTTCGGCGATGTGCCCGAGCGCGGGACCGTCACCGCCGACAACGACGACAGACCGCCCAGCGAGATCGATGCGATAAGGAGACACGGTCATAGTGTGCCGATCCCCAATACAGCGAGGAGTTTGCGGGTCACATCCGGCTTGCGTACGGCGACACGGATCCACTCCGGCGAAAGGCCCGGGAACGTGCCGGCACGGCGCACGGCGTAGCCCGCATCGCGCAGACTTTTGTGGACTCCATCGCCGACCTTGACGAGGACGAACGGGGCAGTGGCCGGTCCGATGGGTTCGAGGCCGAGTTCGGTGAGGCCATCGACAAGAACTTTGCGGTTCATCG
>JBDSQP010000071.1:0-3418 GCA_039929755.1 Aeromicrobium sp.
GCCGTTGCCTCCGTACGCTCGTTTCCTCACGGGGGTGACGGCATGACAACCCGCCCCGCAAGCCTGACTCCGGAGCTGCTCGACGATCTCGTCAAGCGGGTGCCCGGAAGCACTGGCAACACCTGGAAGCTGACCGAGGTCTACACCGGCGATCTGCTGGTCGAGCTGCCGCAGTCCTCGGAGAGTGACATCGCGAAGGCGTTTGTCGACGCCCGGGCAGCGCAGCAGGTATGGGCGTCCTGGCCGCTCAAGAAGCGTCTCAAGGTGCTCAAGAGGTTCCACACGCTCGTGCTCGAGAACCAATTCCTGATCACCGATCTCATCCAGGCCGAGAGCGGCAAGAACCGGCGGATGGCGTTCGAAGAATCCTGCGACGTGCCGATGGGTACCAGCCACTACATCAAGCGCGCCCCGTCGGTGCTCAAGGACCGCCGCCACGCCGGACCTGTGCCGGTGCTCTCTCATTCGACCGAGGTGCGTCGTCCAAAGGGCGTCGTCGCCATCATTGCCCCGTGGAACTTCCCGTTCGCCACCGGCATCTCCGACACCATCCCGGCACTGATCGCCGGCAACGGTGTTGTGCTCAAACCCGACAACAAGACCGCCCTCTCCCCCCTGTTCGGCATACGACTCCTGGAGCAAGCGGGTATGCCCGTCGGCCTGGTGCAGGTCGTATGCGGCGAGGGTCCGGATGTCGGTGGGCCGCTGCTCGCCAACGCCGACTACGTCATGTTCACCGGGTCGACGGCCACTGGTCGGATCATTGGTGAACTCGCCGGCAAGAACCTCATCGACTGCTGCCTCGAGCTCGGTGGCAAGAACCCCATGCTCGTCCTCGAGGACGCCAACGTCGACGAAGCCGTGCACGCAGCCCTGTTCGGCGGCTTCGGCAACTCGGGCCAGATCTGCATGCACATCGAGCGGCTGTACGTCCACGACAAGATCTACGACGAGTTCCGCGACAAGTTCGTTGCCGCAACCGAAGCCATGAACATCGGCGCCACGTACGACTTCGGTCCGGACATCGGCTCACTGGTCTCGGTCGACCACCGCGACCGCGTAGCGGCGCACGTCGACGACGCCCGCGCCAAGGGAGCCACCGTGCTGACCGGCGGACAGCCGAGGCCCGATCTCGGGCCGGCGTTCTACGAGCCCACGATCCTCGAAGGCGTCACCAAGGAGATGCTCGCCGGCTCGACCGAGACCTTCGGACCAGTCGTCGGCCTCTACCGCTTCGGCACGGAGGACGAGGGGATCGATCTCGCCAACAACACGGACTACGGCCTCAATGCAAGCGTCTGGAGCAAGGACACCAAGCGTGCGTTGTCGGTCGCCCGTCGGATCGACTCGGGCAACGTCAACGTCAACGACATCCTTGCCACTGCGTATGCCTCGAAGGGCACTCCCTCTGGCGGGCTGAAGCAGTCGGGGGTCGGCGCTCGCCATGGCGACCAAGGATTGTTGAAGTACACCGATGCGCAGAACATCGCCTTGCTCAAGAAGCAGGTCATGGAGCCGCAAAAGAACCAGACGTACGACGCGTACGCGAAGCAAACGCAGTTCTCGCTGAAGATGATGCGCAAGACGCGGCTCCGCTGATGCGAAGTGCCCTCCTTGCGATGTTGGTCGCGGCCGCGATGCTCGGGTTCGCCACACCTGCCCAAGCTGCAACAAGCCTGCCGCCGGTGCCGCCGGGATTTCACTGGGGAGTAGCAACCAGCGGCTACCAGTCGGAAGGGTATGCGCCACCGAGCAATTGGTCGGCCTACGACGACAAGCTCGAACCCTACGGAAACTCTGTCGACTTCCTGCATCGCTATAAGGAAGACATCGCCAACGCCAAGAGCCTCGGCGTCGACACCTTCCGATTCGGGATCGAGTGGGCACGTGTCGAGCCGCAGCCCGGAGTCATCGACCCGGCAGCGTTTGCCTTCTACGACGACGTGGTCGCCGAAATCCTGCGCCAGGGCATGCGACCGATGATCACGCTTTCCCACTGGGTTCACCCGGCCTGGTTCTCAGCGCAGGGCGCATGGTCGAACAGCAAGGCAGTCGACCAGTTCGTCGCCTACGCGACCCGGGTCGTCACGCGATACGCCGGAAAGGGGGCGACCTGGATCACCTTCAACGAGCCGGTGATCTACCTCCAGCACGAGCTGACGAAGGGCCCCAACCCACTGACCACCTTGGCACTCCAGACGAAACTCGTCGCGGCGCACAACCGCACGTACGCACTCATCCACCGTCTCGACCCGGGCGCCAAAGTGTCGAGCAATGTCGCCTATATCCCCGGCGCCGAGCCCGCGCTGGACCTGCTGTTCCTCAACAAGATGAAGCTCGACTTCATCGGTATCGACTACTACTACGGCGCTGCCCTGGACAACCCGACCGCGTACAACGCGTTCACCGGCAAGTTCTGGGAGGTAAAGCCGGCGCCCGAAGGCCTTTACTACGCGCTGAAGGCATACCACCGTAAGTTCCCGAAGTTGCCGATCTGGATCGTCGAGAACGGTATGGCCACCGACAACGGCAAGCCGCGCGCAGACGGCTTGACCCGTTCGCAGCACCTGCGCGACCACCTGTACTGGATGCAACGGGCGATCGCCGAAGGCGTCCCTGTGATCGGCTACAACTACTGGTCGATCACGGACAACTACGAGTGGGGCAGTTATCAGCCCCGCTTCGGCCTGTGGACAGTGAATGTCCTCACCGACCCGACCCTCACTCGCACGCCGACCGACGGGGTGGCCACATACACCGACGTCATCGCAAACGGCGGCGTCCCGGCCAACTACCAACCGGTGCTCAAGCCGGGCTTGTGCAATATCGACGACCTGGTCGGCAGCTGCATCGGCCCCTTCATCGGTTCCACGCCGTGAGGGTGCCTAGGTTCGTCGCGAGCGCTGCGGCGCTGCTGTTCATGGCTCTGTCCATGCAAACGTTGCCAGCAGAGGCCGCGACCCCACAGCCGTACCCAGTGAGCTACAACTTCCTGCAGAACACGTTCAAAATCGGCCTGAGTCTGTCTGCCCCAGGGCTCAACGACTGGAACTGCCACCCCTCTGCCGCGCATCCCCGTCCCGTCGTCCTCGTACATGGCACCGGCGGCAACCAGGCCAGCAACTGGCTCACCTACAGCACACTTCTGGCCAATCACGGTTACTGCGTCTATGGACTGACCTACGGCGAGGCGCCGGAACTTGCCGCGTCGCCCTACCACGTCGGTGGGATGGCCGACATGGTCGCCAGCGCAGGGCAACTACAGAAGTTCGTGGTCAAAGTGCTCGGCGCCACCGGCGCCAGCCAGATCGACCTGATCGGACATTCCCAAGGCACGCTGATGCCCAACTACTGGGTGCGTTTCCTCTCCGGCGCGCACTACGTCAAGAACTACGTGTCGCTGGCCTCACTGTGGCAC
>JBDSQP010000072.1:0-4393 GCA_039929755.1 Aeromicrobium sp.
CGCGAGCCGAAGGTGCCGCGATTCTCGATGAACCCCACGACGTCAGCGACGAGCACGGGACTGTCCGCATCGCGGCCATCGCGGCATACGGCGACACCCGCCACTCCCTTGTCGATCGCAGCAAGTATCACGGGCCCTACCTGCCGGGTTACGTCGCGCGCGCCTCGACATTCGTCAAGCGCGAAGGCGCCCCCAAGCGCATTTTCCAGGCACTCGACCACATCGTCGGCAATGTCCAGATCGGCCACATGGACGAGTGGGTCGACTTCTACAACCGCATCATGGGCTTCACCAACATGGCCGAATTCATCGGCGACGACATCGCGACCGAGTACAGCGCGCTGATGTCGAAGGTTGTCTCCAGCGGAAATCACCGGGTCAAGTTTCCGCTCAACGAACCCGCAATCGGCAAGAGGAAGTCGCAGATCGACGAATACCTCGAGTTCTACCGAGGCCCTGGCGCCCAGCACCTCGCGCTTGCCACCAATGACATTCTGCGAACGGTCGACAGCCTTCGCGCCGAGGGCGTCGAGTTCCTAGAAACTCCAGACAGCTACTACACCGATCCGGCCCTTCGTGAGCGCATCGGCGAAGTTCGCGTCCCGATCGAGGAGTTGCAGAAGCGCGGAATCCTCGTCGACCGTGACGAAGACGGCTACCTGCTGCAGATCTTCACCAAGCCGATCGGCGACCGTCCGACCGTGTTCTTCGAACTGATCGAACGCCATGGCTCATTGGGGTTCGGCAAGGGCAACTTCCAAGCCCTCTTCGAAGCGATCGAACGCGAGCAGGCCAAACGGGGCAATTTCTAAGTAGGGTCGGATCAGGAGGCAGTCATGGCCCACTACCGACGGGCGGGGAACATTCCGCCCAAGCGTCATACGCAGCACCGCGACCCCGACGGCAATCTCTACTACGAAGAGTTGATGGGCGAGGAGGGCTTCTCGTCAGACTCGTCGCTGCTCTATCACCGGGGCGTCCCGTCGGCGATTGTCGATGTTCGCGAATGGGCGTTGCCGGATCAGGCGACGACTCCGAATCAGCCGCTGCTCCCCCGACACCTCAAACTGCACTCGCTCTTCGGTTCCTCGGTCGACGACGTCGACGTTGTCACCGGCAGACGACTCATCCTCGGCAACGGCGACGTCCGCATCTCGTATGTTGTCGCCAGCAAGACTTCGCCGGTCTACCGCAATGCGACCGGCGACGAATGCGTGTTCATCGAGGCGGGAACGGCAACCGTCGAAACCGTCTTCGGCAGCCTCGAGGTCGGTCCGGGCGACTACGTGATCCTGCCCCGGGCGACCAATCACCGCTGGGTTCCTCACGGCCCGCTGCGCGCCTATTGCATCGAGGCCAACAGCCACATCACGCCGCCCAAGCGCTACCTGTCGCGGTTCGGCCAGTTCCTCGAACATTCGCCCTATTGCGAGCGTGACTTGCGGCAGCCGTCCGACCCAGTGGTCGTCGATGAGACCAATGTCGAAGTTTTGATCAAGCACAGGGGCAACGGTCCGGGCGGTCTGGCCGGCTCGATTCATACTGTCCCGGTCCATCCCTTTGACGTCGTCGGCTGGGACGGCTGCCTCTACCCGTACGCCTTCAACGTCAGCGACTTCGAGCCGATCACCGGCCGCGTCCACCAACCGCCGCCGGTTCATCAGGTGTTCGAGGGCAACAATTTCGTGATCTGTAACTTCGTGCCGCGCAAGGTTGACTATCACCCGCTCGCTGTTCCGGTCCCCTACTACCACTCGAATGTCGACAGTGATGAAGTCATGTTTTACGTCGACGGCGACTATGAAGCCCGCAAGGGTTCCGGTATCGCCAAGGGTTCGATCTCCTTGCATCCGGGCGGCCACTCGCATGGCCCGCAACCTTCCGCGATCGAGGCCAGCCTCGGCGCCGAGCGTTTCGACGAACTTGCCGTCATGGTCGACACATTCCGTCCGCTTGAACTCGGCGAGGGCGGCACGGCATCCGATGACGGCGAATACGCGTGGTCGTGGGTGGGTGGCCGATGAGTGGCGCCCCTCTCAAGTACGCGCTGTATGCCGAGCTCTTCGATGACGCGGCGATCTTTCCGCCCGGCGATGTCCCGATGTTCGAGGCGGTGCAGGCGCACCTGGTGTCGCTCGAGTCCTCCTCGGCGACCTTCATCGGCCCGTTCGTATGCTCCGACGCCCGCCTTCCCGAGTTGCAGTCATCGCTCGGCGACTCGACGGTCGCGGTCGCACTGACCACCAGCGCCGACCTCTATCCCGCAGCAGTTCATACAGTCCTGTCCGATCCGCGGATGACACTCCGATCGGTCGAGATCGCCACCCACGACGTACTCGTGCCTGTGGCAGAACTGCCCGACTCTGCCACGGTCTACCTCGAGTTGCCGTGGGGTGCCCAACCCGATCTGCCTCCCGGCACTGCTCTCAAGCTCCGCACAGGCGGCGACACATCCGACGCGTTCCCCGACGAGGACCGGCTCGCCCGCGCACTCGGCTATTGCGTAGGCCAGGACATCCGCTTCAAGCTCACGGCCGGCCTCCACAACGCGATCAGGCATACCGACCCCGTCACAGGCTTCGAGCACCACGGCTTCCTCAACGTCATCCTTGCCGTCCAGGCTGCGCTGAGCGATGCACACGACGGGGACCTGGCGGAGATCCTGGCCAATCGCGACTCCGCCGAAATGGCCGCTGGAATCAGGGCGATGGACGACATCGTCATCGACCGCGTCCGCCACTACTTCCGTTCGTTCGGCACCTGCAGCACGAGCGAACCGATCAATGACCTGCACGAACTCGGACTACTCCAGGCGGCACTGTGACCACTGGTCCTATGAGCGAAGACTTCGGACGATTCACCCTTCCGTTCTGCTCGTTCGTGGTCCCCGGCGAAGTTCATCCGCGGGTGGGCGTGGGCGTCGACACCGACATCCTCGACCTGACAAAGGCGGCGGCGATGGTCGTTCCAGACCATCGCGATCTTTTCGCTCGTGGCACCCTCGACGCCTTCCTCGCCGCGGGTTACGAGACGTGGGAAGCAGTGCGTCACCACCTCACCGAGTGGCTCGGGGACTCTCTCCACGAACATGTCGTCGACCACCACCTCGTCCCGGCCAACAGCGTCACGCTGCGGATGCCTTTCGTCGTCGCCGACTACGTGGACTTCTATGCCTCGGAGAACCATGCGAGCAACCTCGGCAAGATTCTGCGACCAGGCCAGGAGCAGCTGACCCCCAACTGGAAGCACATGCCGATCGGCTATCACGGCCGCGCAGGCACGGTCGTGCCTTCGGGTACGGCGATAGTTCGCCCGAGCGGTCAACGCCGCACGCCCGAAGGCGAAGTGATTTTCGGGCCATCGACCCGGCTCGACATCGAGGCCGAGATGGGTTTTGTCGTCGGCACCGGGTCCACGATGGGCGAACCTGTCGACCTCGCCGATTTCGACCGTCACGTGTTCGGCATCTGCCTGCTCAACGACTGGTCGGCCCGCGACATCCAGGGCTGGGAGTATGCGCCGCTCGGACCGTTCCTCGGCAAGTCCTTCGCCACCTCGATCTCGCCCTGGATCGTCCCCCTCGCCGCGCTCAGCGAAGCGCGAGTCCACGCGCCCGAGCGGTCGACCCCGCTGCTGCCCTACCTCGACGATGCGACCGCCCAACCGTGGGGACTCGACCTCAAACTCGAGGTTTCACTCAACGGCACGGTCATCTCGAGACCGCCCTTCGCCGGAATGTATTGGACACCGGCCCAGATGCTCGCCCACATGACCGTCAACGGCGCATCGCTACGCACGGGCGACCTGTATGGCTCGGGGACGATCAGCGGACCGCTCTCGGACCAACGCGGCTCACTTATCGAGCTGACCTGGAACGGCGAACAGCCATTGACCCTCGCCGACGGATCGACACGAGGATTCCTCGAAGACGGCGACACCGTGACCATCACTGCGACCGCGCCCGGGCCAGACGGAGCCACCCTCTACCTCGGGTCGGTCGAAGGCACCATTGCGTCCGAGCCGGCGTCGCCGGGGTAACTGCAACGCAAAAGCCCGTCATTTCGGCCCGAATGGACCACCTCTGACATACGATTCACCCACTGATCGTCTTGAGGTGAGCCGACCAAAATGGATCCCGGAATCGCCGCCGCGGAGGGAGTCTCTGGCGTTGGCGCTGCGAAACTATTCGCCGGTCGATACGACCTTGGCGAGACGCTCAAACACGGAAACGGCGTTGACACCTTCCGTGCCATCGACACTCTCTCCGGACGCGATGTTGTCGTCAAGGCCATCGAACCCGAAACAATCCACGCCGCGGCCCGGCTGCGCTTCGAGCATGAGACGCAGGTTCTGCGTCATCTGACCGGCACAGGACTCACGGGGCTTTGTGACG
>JBDSQP010000073.1:0-9845 GCA_039929755.1 Aeromicrobium sp.
CAACGCACGTGGGATCACGCGATTCTCAAGACCGCTCGTCGGGTCGGTCCGCGCATCAGCGTTCAGTTTCGCCCGCGCGGCGTCCTCTGACCCCTCATCGAGATTTGGCGGGAGGTGCACCACGATCGCGACGATCTTGGTGCACTTCCCGCCAAATCTTGGGGCAAGGGGCAGCCGCAGGGCGAGGTCTATTTCTTGCCGCGGTTGGCGCGGTTGCGTTCGTTGGCGTCGAGGATGACCTTGCGGATGCGGACCGAGTGCGGCGTGACCTCAACACATTCGTCTTCGCGGCAGAACTCGAGCGACTGCTCGAGCGACAACCTGCGCGGCGGGACCAGTTTTTCGAATTCATCGGCGTTGGAGCGGACGTTGGTCTGCTTCTTTTCGCGAACGATGTTGATGTCCATGTCGTCGGCACGCGAGTTCTCGCCGATGACCATGCCTTCGTAGACCTCTGTGCCCACTTCGATGAAGAGGGTGCCACGTTCTTGGATGTTGGTCATCGAGTATGACGTCGCGACACCCGTACGGTCCGAAACGAGCGAACCCGACGGGCGGGTGCTGATCTCGCCGACCCAGGGCTCGTAACCCTCGAACACGTGGTGGGCGATGCCGGTACCGCGGGTGTCGGTCAGGAATTCGGTACGGAAGCCGATGAGGCCACGGGCTGGTACGAGGAACTCCATACGAACCCAGCCAGTGCCGTGGTTGACCATCTGTTCCATGCGGCCCTTGCGGACGGCGAGGAGTTGAGTGATCGTGCCGAGGTATTCCTCTGGAGCATCGATCGTGAGGCGTTCCATCGGCTCGTGCTTCTTGCCGTTGATTTCCTTGGTGACGACCTGCGGCTTGCCGACGGTGAGCTCGTAACCTTCGCGACGCATCTGCTCGACGAGGATCGCGAGGGCGAGTTCGCCTCGGCCCTGAACTTCCCATGTGTCGGGGCGTTCCGTCGTCAGAACGTTGATCGACACGTTGCCGATGAGCTCGCGATCGAGACGGTCCTTGACGAGGCGGGCGGTGACTTTGGTGCCCTTTTCGCGACCGGCCAAGGGTCCGGTGTTGGTGCCGAACGTCATCGAGATGGCGGGTTCGTCAACCGTGATGAGTGGGAGCGCAACGGGGTTCTCTGGATCGGCAAGGGTCTCGCCGATGTTGATGTCGGGGATACCGGCGATGGCTACGATGTCGCCGGGGCCGGCGCTTTCGCCCGGCACGCGCTCGAGGGCTTCGGTGACGAGGAGTTCGGTGATCTTGACCTTCTCGGTCGTTCCATCACGCTTCATCCAGGCAACTTGCTGGCCCTTTTTGAGGACGCCTTCACGCACGCGGACGAGCGCGAGGCGGCCGAGGAACGGCGAAGCGTCGAGGTTGGTGACGTGGGCCTGGAGCGGGGCGCCTTCGTTGTAGACCGGGGCGGGAACCGCGTTCATGATCGTCTGGAACAGCGGGATCAGGTTGTCGCTGTCGGGCATGCCGCCGTCTTCGGGCTGTGTGAGCGAGGCGCGACCGGCCTTGGCCGAGGCATAGACGACCGGGAAGTCGAGGGCCGACTGATCGGCGTTGTCGTCGAGCAGGTCGAGGAAGAGTTCGTATGTTTCGTCGACGACTTCACTGATGCGCGCGTCGGGACGGTCGACCTTGTTGACGACGAGGACGACGGGCATCTTGGCGCTGAGCGCCTTGCGAAGGACGAAGCGAGTCTGGGGGAGCGGGCCCTCGGATGCATCGACCAGCAGGACAACGGCGTCGACCATCGACAGTCCGCGTTCGACCTCGCCACCGAAGTCGGCGTGGCCGGGGGTGTCGATGATGTTGATGATGGCGCCGCCCTCGGCGCCGGGGCCGGCATACTTCACCGACGTGTTCTTGGCGAGGATCGTGATGCCCTTTTCGCGTTCGAGGTCACCGGAATCCATCGCGCGTTCGGCAAGTTGGTGGTGCTCGTCGTAACTTCCCTGCTGCTTGAGCATCGCGTCAACGAGGGTGGTTTTGCCGTGGTCGACGTGGGCGACGATGGCGACATTGCGCAGGTCGTTGCGAGTACTGGACATGAAGAAGTACGAGTCCTTGAAATCGGAGAGGCGACCGTGAACACGGGGCCGATCGATTCTACGGGAGAGACTGCCCTGCACGTAAATCGTGCGGCTGAGTGACTGGTCACAGTTGCGCGCATCTTGACAATAGTTGCGCGTTCGTTACTATTGCACGGTGGCAACAACACCCGACGATCTGTACATTTCGCTCGAGGATTTCATCATCCGCCTGCTGAGTCTTGCCGAGTCCGACGGTATGGATGCACTCATCGAAATGGATCTCTCCTTCTCGCACGTGCGTACGTTGTTTTGTCTCGCGCACAGTGCCGAAGAAATCCCGATCAACGCGATCGCCGACAGGCTGAGCCTGTCGGTGGCAGCAGCCGGCCGCAATGTCGAGCAGCTCGTCCAACTCAATCTCGTTGAGCGGCGCGAGAGTCCCGATGACCGCAGAGTGAAGCTCATTTCGCTGACCGATGCAGGTCAAAAGGTTGCCGACCAGCACCTCGAATCCAAGCGAGCATCCATCCGGACGTTCGCCGAGAAACTTCCCGCCGCTCAGCGCGAAAGCCTCCACCAGTCCCTCACCGACATTCTCGCGGGGAACACCCTTCGTCCCAGCCCATCTGACACCCGAACTTCGCAAAGCAAAGATTCCAAGGAGAACTGCATATGACCACCCCTGCCCCGCAGGCAGAGCTGCCCGAAAATATCGACCGCGCGGTGCTGAAAATAGCCGGCGTTGTCGTTATCGGTTCGATCATGTCGATCCTCGACATCACCGTCGTCAACGTCGCACTGCCAACGTTCCAACGAGTCTTCGCCACTGGTGCGACTGAACTCGACTATTCACACGTCGCCTGGACGGTGACCGGTTACACGTTGGCACTCGCGACCGTCATTCCGCTCACCGGTTGGGCCGCCGACCGATTTGGCACCAAGCGCCTGTACATGACGGCAATCGCGCTGTTCACGCTCGGTTCGATCCTTTGCGCCTCCGCAACCGACATCAATATGCTCATCGCGTTCCGCGTCATCCAGGGACTTGGCGGCGGCATGCTGATGCCGCTGGGCATGACGATCATGACCCGTGCTGCGGGCCCGCACCGGATGGGACGCCTCATGGCGATCCTCGGAATCCCCATGATGCTCGGCCCGATCCTTGGCCCGATCCTGGGCGGTTGGCTTATCGACCAGGCCTCGTGGCACTGGATCTTCCTGATTAACGCCCCGCTTGGTGTCGGCGCACTGATCTACTCGGCCCTGGTGCTTCCCAAGGATGCGCCCGTTCCGTCCGAGTCCTTCGACTTCCTGGGCATGCTGTTGCTGTCCCCGGGTCTCGCGCTGTTCCTATTTGGCATCTCTTCGCTCCCGGGTGAAGGTGGCGACTTCACGGCCCCGCGGGTATGGGTCTCGGCCCTCGCCGGCGTGATCCTGATGGTTTTGTTCGTGTTTCACGCGTTCCGTCCCGAGCACCCGTTGCTCGACCTGCGCCTGTTCAAGAATCGCAACCTGTCGGTGTCCATCATCACGATGTTCCTGTTCGCCGCGGCGTTCTTCGGCGGACTGCTGTTGGTCCCTACGTACTTCCAGCAGGTACGCGGTGAGTCGACGACGATGGCGGGCGTTCTGATGATCGCCCAGGGTGTCGGGGCCATAGTGACCATGCCGATCGCCGGCACACTCGTCGACCGAATGCCGGTCGGCCGGATCATCCCGGTTGGTCTCGGGCTCATCATCGCGGGCATGTTCCCGCTGACCCAGGTCACCGCGACGACCTCCTACTGGGTGATCATCCCGGCTCTGTTCGTCATGGGCCTCGGTATGGGTTCGACGATGATGCCGCTGTTCACCTCGGCACTGAAGACTCTGACCAATCACGAAGTTGCCCGCGGATCGACACTGCTAAACATTTCGCAACAGATCGCCAGCTCGGTTGGCGTCGCGGTGATGTCGGTGATCCTGACCAACCACCTCAAGGACGCCGATTTCGCTCAGGGCGCGATTGCTTCGGTCAAGGATCCGGGAATCATCGACAAGATCGGTGCAAGCAACATCCTCAAGGGCTTCGACGAGGCGGCAAACTCGTTCGGTTCGACGTTCTGGGTTGCCTGGTCCCTCGTCATCCTGACGATCGTTCCGGCCCTCTTCCTTCCACGGAAGAGGGAAGTCGTTCACCTGCTCGATGACGAAGACGGCAACAAGCCTCCCGTCATGGTCCACTAACGCCGAGGAGTCGCCTACTCCCGCTGAGGAGTCGCCTACTCCCGATCAATCGGAAGCTGAGTGACTCCTCGCTTCGAGTGAGTGACTCGTCAGGGGGAGTAGGTGACTCGTCAGAGTTCGCGGTGGACCTTGTGGGGCGCGGCCTGTGCGAGCGGCTTGATGACGAGCAGGTCGATGTTGACGTGATGGGGGCGAGTTGCGACCCATGAGATCGCATCGGCCACGTCTTCGGCGACCAACGGCTCGGCGACTCCTGCATAGACGGCGTCGGCTTTGGCCCGATCGCCCAGACGCACGAGTGAGAACTCCTCCGTACGAACCATTCCCGGGGCGATCTCGGTGACTCGCACCGGTTGGCCGTTGAGCTCCAGGCGCAGGGTCTCGGTCATGACGGCGAGAGCGTGTTTGGCTGCCGTATAGCCCCCGCCGCCTTCGTACGCGAGATGGCCTGCGATCGAACCGGTGTTGATGATCGTGCCGGCCCCGCTGGCGATGAGCGCCGGTGTCAGCGCCTTCGTGACGTTGAGGGTGCCGATCACATTGGTCTCATACATCTGGCGCCATTGTTCGGGGTCGCTGTCGACGACGGGGCCGATGCCAAATGCGCCGCCGGCGTTGTTGACCAGCACGTTGAGGGAGTCTCCGACTGCCTCTGCAAGAGCCGCGACCTGGGCGGGATCGGTGACGTCGCAGGTGATGGCGGTGCCACCGATCTCACTCGCCAAAGCGTCGACGCGGTCAGCGCGGCGGGCGGCGCAGAAGACATGAAAGCCCTCGGCGGCAAGGGCGCGAGCAGTGGCGGCACCGATGCCGCTGCTGGCACCGGTCACAACGGCAGTCCTCGAAGTCATGAACCCATCGTTGCAGACCACCGTGCATGGCCCGCCTTGGGAAGCGGGGACATAATAGGAGCGAAAGGCGCGGTGGTCATGCTCAAGCGAATTGCAATGCTTTCGGCCCATACCTCGCCGCTCGAACAGCCGGGAGACGGCGATGCGGGCGGAATGAATGTGTATGTGCTCGAGCTGGCCAAACAACTTGCGGTTCGTGACATCGAGGTGGAGATATTCACCCGGGCGACCTCGTCGCACCAACCGCAGCTCGTCGACGCTTTCGATGGTGTCCGCGTCCACCACGTCTCCGCAGGTCCCTTCGAAGGGCTGCAGAAGAACGACCTTCCGGCTCAGCTGTGTTCGTTCGTCCGGGACGTCCTGAGGGCTGAAGTCGAACGCGAACCGGGCTACTTCGACCTCGTGCATTCGCACTATTGGCTGTCTGGTCAGGTCGGTACGGTCGCCCGTGAGCGCTGGAACGTGCCGTTGGTTCACTCGATGCACACGATGGCCAAGGTCAAGAACGCCCTTTTGGCAGAGGGTGACACGGCCGAGCCGATCGGTCGCATCCTGGGTGAAGATGAAATCGTCCGCCTCGCGGACCGCTTGATCGCCAACACGTCCGAGGAACGCCAGGAACTCATTTCCCTCTATGAGGCCGATCCGGCACGGGTCGCGATCGTGCACCCAGGCGTCGATCTCACCGTGTTCCGTTCGGGCCGCCAGGCCGAGGCGCGACAGTTGCTCGGGCTCCCGGCCGACGCCAGCGTCCTGCTCTTCGCCGGCCGCATACAGCCGCTTAAAGCTCCTGACATCCTGATCAAAGCCGCCGCAGAGCTCCTTCGACGCGACCGGGCTCTGCGTGCCAACCTGGTCGTCGCCATCGTCGGCGGAGCGTCCGGAACAGGCCTTGAGCACCCCAGTGCCCTTGTTGAACTTGCGGCCGAGTTGGGCGTCGAAGACGTCGTGCGCTTCGTCCCAACGGTGAGCCAAGCCGCGCTCGCCGACTGGTATGCCGCGGCGACTGCCGTATGCGTTCCGTCCTACAACGAATCCTTCGGTCTCGTCGCGATCGAGGCACAGGCGTGCGGCACACCTGTCGTGGCTGCACGCGTCGGTGGACTCGCGACCGCCGTGTCCGATGGGGTTTCGGGCATCCTCGTCGACGGCCATCATCCTGCCGACTACGCCGATGCCTTCCAGTCGATCCTGACCGACCGCGAGCTACGCGAGTCGATGAGTCAAAAAGCCATACGCCATGCCGAGACCTTCGGGTGGGACGTGACCGCCGAACGCACACTCGAGGTTTATCGCGAGGCCGTTGAAGCACACCGAAAGGCAGATTCATGACCGACACACGCGCCATCCTCGTCAAGGTCCTCGACGCCTCCGAGTTGAAGTATGTCGAGCATCGACCCGACGTCTTCGAGGTGACGCTGCCGGGAGACAAGAAGCTCCAGACGACGTGCCGGCTCGAGATCGGCAAGCATGCTCTCGGCATCCATGCCTTCGTCGCCCGCCACCCCGACGAAAACCATCAGGTCGTCTATCGCTGGATGCTCGAACGCAACCTCAAGATGTTCGGCGTCGCCTTCGCCCTCGACCACGCGGGCGACATCTACCTCGATGGCAGGCTCCCGCTCCACGCCGTCACAGCCGAAGAGATCGACCGGATACTCGGAGCAGTCCTCACATATGCCGACGAGTCGTTCAACACGATCCTCGAACTCGGCTTCGCTTCATCGATCCGCAAGGAGTACGAATGGCGCAAAGACAGGGGAGAGTCGATGCACAACCTCGAAGCGTTCCGCGGTTGGCTCGACCGAGACGCGGCGCCGGAGGCGGGCACGGCGCCGAAGGCTGATGGCTGAGGACGGTTGAACCATGAAGGTCCTGATCTTTTCCGATGTCGTATGCCCGTGGTGCTACCTGGGTGTCGTCCGCTTCGAGCGCGCCGCGGCACTGCATACGATCCTCACCGGAGAGATGGTCGAGGTCAGTTTGCGCGCCTATCAGATCGATCCCGACGCGCCGGTCGAAGCAGTGCCCACGCTCGACTACTACGACAACAAGTACGGCGGTCGCGAGGCCGCGGAGGCGCGCATCAGCCAGTTCGAATCGGCCGGCCAAATCACCGGTGTTGAATTCAATTTCGCCGAAGCAGTGCGTGGTAACACCTTCGACGCGCACCGACTGCTGACCTGGGCAGAGTCCTCCGGACCGGGAGTGCAACACGATCTGGCCCAGGAGCTTTGGCGAGCCTACTTCCTGGAAGGCGCCGACATCTCCGACCACGACACGCTTGCGGCACGGGCGGGCATCGTCGGACTCGACATCGATGAGGCCGACCTGATCCTTGCCGGCGACGGATTCGCGGCCGAGGTGAAGGTGCAACTCGAGACTGCCCGCGAAATGGGCATCACCTCGGTCCCGACGATCGTTATCGATGGCCAGTACGCGATCAAGGGCGCGCTATCCCAAGACGACTACGTGCAGGCACTCGCCAACATTGCGGCCGAGTTGCGGGACAACGCGGGCGAAGGCACCGGCGATCCCGAGTAGCCGGTGCTGGGTAGGATCTGAGGCTATGAGCGCCCCGTACACATTGATCCTTCTGCGTCATGGCCACAGTGACTGGAACGAGAAAAATCTCTTCACCGGTTGGGTTGACGTCGACCTCGCCGAGCGGGGTGTCGAAGAGGCCATAAACGGGGCGACGATGCTCGCCGACGCGGGTCTCTTGCCGGATGTTCTTCATACCTCGCTGCTGCGCCGCGCCATCCGCACCGCGCAGATCGTGCTTGACGGGATCGACCGCCACTGGATCCCGGTGCGCCGTTCGTGGCGCCTCAACGAACGCCACTACGGGGCTCTGCAGGGCAAGGACAAGAAGGCCACGCTCGAGCAGTATGGCGAAGAACAGTTCATGATGTGGCGCCGCTCGTATGACGTCCCGCCGCCGCCAATCGATGACGATGACGAATTCAGTCAAGCCCACGATCCGCGTTATGCGACGCTGCCGCCGGAATTGGCGCCGAAGACCGAATGTCTCGCCGATGTCCTCGACCGCATGCTCCCCTATTGGTACGACGCGATCGTCCCGGATCTACTCGAAGGTAAAAGCGTTCTCGTCACGGCTCACGGCAATTCATTGAGGGCGCTTGTCAAGCATCTCGACGGCATCAGTGAGGAAGAGATCGTCGGCCTCAACATTCCGACAGGCATCCCATTGCTCTACGAACTCGATGCCGACCTGAAGCCGATCGTCAAGGGTGGAAAATACCTCGATCCGAAGGCTGCCGCCGCCGCGATCGCCGCTGTGGCGAACCAAGGCCGTTAGTCTCGGACCTTTTGGTGAAAAACCCCGACAAGATCGGAAAAATTGACCTAGCGTTGACCCAAGAAATGGGCGAGCGGTGTGCAAACACCCCGCCGAAATGCCACGCTTGGTCGCTCCTCCGGCCGGGCTTGGGGGGCCTTTAGGAGTCACACATGCGCAAGTCGTCGGTCAGAACTTCCCTCATTGCAGCAATCTGCCTGCTCGCACCGGGGATGGTCGTCACTACCGCTTCGGCAAGCGCGGGTGCTGTGAGTTCGATCGTTCACACCCTTGACCCAGGGGTCCCGCCGAGTGCGCCAGGCGTCGTTCCCGGCAAACCGCTCCCGGGCGAGACGTTCGAGGTCAGGGGAGAGATCAACGCCACCGGCGAGCGCCCGGTTCTTCTGGAGAAGTTCAGCAGTTCCGCATGGTCGACAGTCAAGACAGCGTCGACCCTGGCCGACGGCCATTATTCGTTCTTCACGACGATCACATCGAAGACGACATTCCGGGTGAGAGGCCCCGCGACGGCGACGGAGGCAGAATCAGTTACCCCGTCAAAGTCGGTTTATGTCGGGACAGACGCCGTCTCGCTTTCGATCACTCGCGACTGCGTGACTGCTACCGATTGCTCGACCACAACGGCCACTGCCATCGGCACGCTGTCGCCGATTCGTGCCGGACGCCTAGTCGCGTTGCAGCGTCAGAGTGGAAGCACCTGGACCCAACTCGGCAGCAAGGTTGCCGAAGACGCCTCAGGCAAGGCGCAGTTCTCGTTCAGCCTGAGCGGCATGTCCAAGTGGAGTTCGAGCCCGTACCGACTCGTTGTCAGTTCGTTCAACGGTTCGGGCACGGTCACCTCGCCGACCATCAAGTTCATGCCCGGACCCACGACCTTGGGCGACAACGTCCTGCGGGTCACGACGAAAAAGAATGTCGCCGTCACCAGCAAGTCAACGAACTATCCGGGTTCGGCGTCCTTTACGACCAACGGCGTCACGGAAGGCCCGTACCTGACCGAAACGCTGAGCCTTCACGGAAACTCGACGGCCAGTCTCGAAAAGAAGCCCTACAAGCTCAAGTTCATCGACAAGCAAAAACTCTTCGGTATGAAGAACGACCGGACCTGGCTCCTACTTGCGCATTTCATCGACCCTTCGGGTGTTCGGGACAAAGTGGGCCTAGACCTGGGCAACAAACTCAGCGCCAACCTCAAATGGACACCCCAGAACAAGTACGCCGAGGTGTTCGTCAATGACGAATACATGGGCAACTACCTGGTCACCGAGTCCATCAAGATCGACAAAAATCGCGTGAACGTCGACAAGGCCAAGGGCATTGTTGTCACTATCGACGGGCGAAGCGTTCCCTCCGGAGGATACGGCTTCATCTCGTCACACAATATTCCGATCATCTTCAAGGATCCTGACA
>JBDSQP010000074.1:0-2347 GCA_039929755.1 Aeromicrobium sp.
CATCGGGGCCGGCCAGCTCATCGACGTGAGCCCTCAAACGAGGGTCGAGCCACGGCTCGGTCAGGTATGGCGAGTGCAGTGTCAGCCTTTCGCGGAGTTCGAAGCCGGCGTCGCGGCACAGAGCTCCCAAGGCATCGAGCTCGGGCCACGGCCGCTCGGGATTGACGTGATCAGGCGTCAGAGGACTGATGCCGCCGAAGTCGTCAACACCGGCATCGAGCAGCGCGCGGCAGTCGGCAATGTCGACGAGGTTGGGCGGAGCCTGGACACGGGCTCCGGGGCCAAGCACGATTCGGGTGGTCGAGATTGCCGCCAGATAGTCCTCCAGGCCAACGTCATCCACATGCCTCATGGCAGTAGCAGGCTTGGCCCGGAAGTTCTGGACGATGACTTCTTGTATGTGTCCGAACTCGCGCGAGACCTGTCGCAGCGCGAAGATGCTCTCGGCTCGTTCCTCGAGCGTCTCGCCAATGCCCACCAGGATGCCGGTTGTGAAGGGGATGTTCAGCCGACCGGCGTCCTCGATCACGCGCAGTCGTACGGTCGGATCCTTGTCGGGGCTGCCGTAGTGCGCCTGCCCCTTCTCTTCGAACAGTCGACGCGATGTGGTCTCGAGCATCATGCCCATCGACGGCGCCACTGGCTTGAGTCGATTCATCTCCGCCCAGCTCATCACTCCCGGATTGAGATGCGGCAGAAGTCCGGTCTCCTCCAGCACCCGGATGGCCATCGCGCGTACATACTCGAGCGTCGACTCGTAGCCTGCCGCCGCGAGCCATTCCTTCGCCTCTGGCCACCGGTCCTCGGGCCGATCACCGAGCGTGAACAGCGCTTCCTTGCAACCCATCGCAGCACCGGCACGAGCGATGTCCAGCACCTCATCGGGTGACAGGAACGGCGCTTCGAGCTTGCCCGGCACGGTCACGAACGTGCAGTAGTGGCACCGATCGCGACACAGGCGGGTGAGCGGAATGAAGACCTTGGGTGAGTACGTGACAACGCCCGGACGCCCCACCTCGACAAGGCCGGCATCGCGCACCCGTCGAGCCACGCCCATGAGGCGATCAAGTTCCTCACCACGAGCGGCCAGCAATGCCGACGCCTCGGCGACGTCGATGCTCTTGCCACTCTCGGCCCGCGCGACCGCGCGTGTGATCTCGCGAGCAGTCGTCACAGCCCCTGCCCGGTGATCCGGATCCCCGCGTGCGTTTTGTGGCGACGGTTGATGGCAATGAGGTTGGCCGTGAGCGCCTCGACCTGGCCCGTGTTCCTGAGGCGTCCGCCGAACAGGCCCCGGACCCCGGGGATGCGATCGGCCAGTTCCTGCACCAGGGCGACGTCTTCGCGTTCTTCGCCGAGCACGAGGACATCCGTGTCGACGTCGGTCACTGAAAGATCCCCCAGGAGCACTGCCGAGACGTTGTGGAACGCGCCAATGACCCGCGATCCCGTCAGGATCACCTGCGCCTGCTCGGCGGCACTGCCGCCTTCGACCTCGAGGACATACGCGCCCTGCTTGTCGAAACCGAGTGGGTTGACGCAGTCGATCACGATCTTGCCTTCGAGTACGTCGACCAGGTCAGTGAGGGTCTTCAGGTGTGCGTCGAACGGCACCGCGACCAGAACTACATCGGCCATCTCTGCCGCTTCTCGATTGGCTGCTCCGCGCACGGTTGCGGCGCCGCTGACTGCTGAAAGCTCTTCGTTCAGCTCAGTGGCCGCGCGCTCAGCACGTTCTGCATCGCGCGAGCCGAGCACGACATCCAGTCCCGAGGCAGCCCATCGCAATGCCAGCCCGCGGCCCTGAGCGCCGGTGCCGCCGAGCACGCCGATTGTTAGGTCTTCGATCGCCACGTCATTCATCCTTGCTCACAGATATTTGTCACGATGGTCACCCCGTCAGGCTCTTGAAATCGGGAACCCGTCCCTGAGCGAACGCCTCCAGCGCTTCCTTGTTTGCCGGTCCACCCATGAGATCGGCGAAGCACTGATTTTCCCGGCGTCTGGCGTCGGCAATACCTTCCCTGAGGGGTTCGATCATCGTGCGCTTGATTGCCTGCAAGCTGGAGATCGGGAGCGCTGCAAGGCGCGTCGCATGGTCGTGAGCGACCTGCATCAACGAATCTGGGTCGCACGTACGCCAGACCAGGCCCATGTCGATCGCTTCTCTGGCAGTGATCCATTCCGATGACATGAGGACCCAGGCGGCGTTCTGGCGGCCGATGAGGTGCGGCAGAAGGTAGCTGGATGCCGCCTCCGGCGCCACACCAAGACTGGAGAATGGACATTTGAGGCGGGCCTCGGTCGACATGAACGCCAGGTCGGCAAAGCCGATGATGGTCAGCCC
>JBDSQP010000075.1:0-4123 GCA_039929755.1 Aeromicrobium sp.
CCTCCCGGAGATGATCGACCTGGGTGACTGCGTCGCCGACGAACTTGGTGCGGCAGTACTTCTCAACATTCACGTCGGGGTCGTCTTCGCCAAGACACGGTCCCGGCACAGGCAAGACGAGCGGCTGCAACTTCAGAATGCGTCTTGTTTTCGCGTCGTCCCAGGTTCGAACATCCTCGAAGAGGTTGATCAGAGTCATGCCGGGGATAAGGAATCCTCGATCGGTCAGCTCGGCTCGAACCTGGTCGTAGTCGTCGCGTGCGTGGGTAAGAATCGTGATCGGTTGCCCGGTCTGCTCGACGAATGAGCGCGAACGAACCAACATGGCCGTTGTTAGCCCCATGAAATCGGTACCGAAGCCCGTGGTCACCGCATAGTGGGTCCCCGCAGGGAAGCACACACGCTGCGACGCTTCCGAGGTCATGTTTGCGAACATTACCGCGGACGCCCGCCGCAAAGAGACGTTCAAAGGAACCAGCAGCCCGTTCCTGGCACAGGTACAGTCGCAGCCGTGAGATTCAGAACCACGCTTCGGCCGTTCTCCGGGCTGCTCTCGGGCACCAGCTCGGTCGGCTCGGGCGTGCTGGCTGCGGGTCTCTTCACCTACCTGTTCCTCAGCCTTTCGGGACGCGTGCTGGGGGCATCCGGATTTGCGCCGGTCTCGACTCTTTGGGCGATGGTCTTCATCGTCGGCCCGGGCCTGTTCATGCCAGTACAACAGGAACTCGGCCGCGTAATCGCTGGGCAGCGGGGTGAACGTGGGGGAAGCAACGCCGTCGGCAAGATCGCTTTGATCACCAGCGGCTTTGCGGTTTTCATCATCGCCTTCACTCTCGCGGCTGCTCCGTGGATCACGGAGCAGCTTTTGGGAGGCAGCTGGGCACTCCTGTGGTGCTTCGAAGGTGCAGTTGTGGCGTACGCGCTGATGTTCGTCGTACGCGGCATATTTTCCGGCCTGGGCGACTACAGGAACTTCGGAAGACTGGTGGCGATCGAGTCTTTCGCTCGACTGGTCATCGGCGCTGTTGTGACATTGCTCGGAGCCCGTTCGGCTATCGCGTTCGGGCTCGCAATCGCACTGGCACCGATCATCTCGGCAGCGGCTGTGACTCGGCTCGGTTCGAAAGTCCGCCTGCGCTCGGGTCCGCACGTGAGCTGGAGGCAAGTCACCAAGGCGATGGGCTGGTTGGTCCTCGGGTCCGTGATGGCGCAGTTTCTCGCGAACGCAGGCCCATTGGCCGTGCAGTTGCTGACGCCTTCAACTCAAGAGAATCGAACTGGCGTGTTCCTCAGCGCGCTTGTGGTGGCACGACTTTCCCTCTATTTGTTCCAGGCCGTGCAGGCCACTCTGCTGCCGAACCTCGCCGAACTCTTGGCCACGGGACGGATCGCAGAGTTGCGCCAGGCGTTGCGTCGGCTGATGGTGGTCGGTGCAGTTCTCGTTGCGGTGACGGCCTTGGGCGGCCTTTTCCTGGGGCCCTTCGCGGTTCGCCTTCTCTTCGGAAGCGCCTTCAGTGTTTCCGGAGCGACCATGGCGGCTCTTGCCGGCGCGAGCGGAATATACGTGCTGGCCTCGACCATGAGCGCGGTGGCAATCGCCTCCTCCGGCTACCGGCTGAATGCCCTTTCGTGGTTCGTCGGCTGTCTCGCCTTCACGGCGGGGATATTGTTCAGCGACGACCTTTTCGTGCGCGTTGAACTCGGCTACCTATGTGGTTCCTGCGCGACTGCGGCCGTGTTCCTCATCGGACTGCCTGTGCAACTCCGGCACTACCGCGCCATCACCAGGGCTGTGTCGAATACTTCAACGGACGACCGCTCCATGCCGACAAGTTGACTCGTACGTTCTTCACGCAAAGGTTGCCGGCCATCGGTTTGCGCTCGTAGACGTTGTAGACATAGCGGCACGTTGCCGTCCCCAGCTGAACGAGCTCGGACGACCGCAATTGCGAGCTGACGTTGACGACGTTCACGCCCTTGGCATACCGGCGCACCCACACGCAGTTGACCTTGCTCCCACTCACGCATCCCTGCGTAAGAGGCGCTTTGGCCAGTGGGGATCCGAACCTCATGTTCACCAAATCCGGATAGACGCCGTAGCGGTTACACACCGCATCCTTGTCGCTCGCCGAGGCGCAATTGTCGTCACCGGTGTTGACGGCCACGGCGAGGTCGAAGAGCTTGATCCGGGACCACTGGTAGAAAACCCGGGAACGGGTTTGGTTGATCTTCCCGCCCAGCGTGGCGGTGGTGATCAACCCCACCGTGCGTTTGCCATGGGCGGCATCCTGTTCACTACGCATATTCGCTACAAACGTCCTGTCCCACAACTCGTCCTTGGGCCTCCCGGCCGTCTCGTTGAGGACGAGGTCGATGTTCGGCCAGGCATCGGACAGATACGTACATTTCGTCCAGTTGGCGTTCTGACAATTGGAGTCGGCCGGATTCGGACGCATGGGCGTGACGGGGTCGAATGGCGACTTGCCGTTGTTCATCATGACCTGAAGTCCGGCCTTGTGGGCGAGGCCGACCATGCTCACGTACGCGTCGGCGAAACGTGCACCAGACTTGTAGGGCGATCTGGTACAGGTGGATTGTCGGGACCAAACCGGCCTGCCGTTGGCATCCTTGGCGTATTGGGTAGCGGCTTCGCCGCGGTCGAACATCACACCATCCCATCCGTCGGCCTTGAAGCCAGCCAGGATCTGCGCGATTCTCGCCCGGACGGCGGATTCGTTGGTGTCGATGAAGTACCACTTCTTGGCGCCGCCGTCTGTGGTCCTGCCCAGACTTGGCGTGGAACCGCTGCTGCAAAACGCCCAGTCCGGGTGCGCCTTGAGGTTGAGGCCTTCATAGTCTTCGTCGTTCGGCCCCCAATAGAACTGGATATAGCGGTAGGCCTTGGCGCCGATGCTGTGGACTGCTTCGACCCCGCGAGCCTCATTGCCCAACGGCGTCACGGCCACGATTGCTGGCCTGCCGAGATGGGCCGCCAGAACTTTGGGGTCAGTGCCGGTCAGCGGAACAGTTCCGCCGTAATAAAAGGTCACGTTCGATACGCCCCCGCCGGACGCAAGAACGGGGTTTGGAGCAGGAGGCGGTGTTGAACCGTGCGCCGGGGAGCTCTCGCCGCTGCAGGCCGCCATCACCAGACAAAATGTCAATGGCCCGGCGAGGGCACGCGCGATCCGTAGGAACTGCATAGTGCTCCATTTCCGAAGCTAGGCCTCGCCCATCTGCACACTGAATACCGGCAGGCTTGGAAGTCTAGTTCTTTACGCGAGATCTGGGGTGACGAATTACTCCGGAGACCGCGCAGGCCACACAGCCCATAACCAACAAGAAGAGACCGGCGAGCAGCGTCCTCGGCAGGTGGCCATGTGCCGGGCCGAGCTTCTCGACCGGTCCGGCAGCGTGATGCCGGTAGAGCCGAACGTGCGCGCCGCCCCAGACCAGCCGAAGATCTGCCCGGTCTGGGAGCGCCGCGGGCCGGGGACCAAATGTCCGGCTCGCAGCGAAATCGGCCGGCCTATCGGTCACCAAGACCCATGTCGCACCGAAATCGCGATGCGCGTTGATATCGGCCGTTCCTCCGAAATAGCGAATCAGCTCAGCGAGGTGCCCATTGGCCGCAGACAGCACGGTCGGCGCCTCGATCACCGGCTGGCGAGCCTCGCTCGGCACCTCGACGGGCGTCAGGAACTCGAGCATCCCTCGCGTGGACACATTTGCAACCAGGATCTGCCCCGGTGTTGCTTGCCGGTTCAGAGCGGCAATCGCATGCTCGGCTTCGTCGGAAATGCCGAGCCGCGGTGGAAACGATTGGCTGATCACGAATGCGGCACCTGTCGTGCCCAGAATTAGAGCCGAGGTCGCCATGACCGCTGTCCGTCCATTCACGCGGTCCGTTCGAACAGGCCGTCGCGCAATCGCCGCCTCGGCGCCGGCTGCCAGGAACAGGATGCAGATCAGGGGTGCCCACTGGGCAAACCTCGACAACCCGGTGTTCTGAGGTACAAAAGTGTCGAATCGGAGCGCAAACCAAGCGATCGCTGCCCCAAGTCCAGCGGCGGTCAGCACGGTGGCGACTGCTACTTCGCGCGCTCGCCCTGCCCCCGAAACG
>JBDSQP010000076.1:0-2299 GCA_039929755.1 Aeromicrobium sp.
GGCACGCTCGTTACAGGTGCGGGCAATCCGGCGGCGGAGCTGCTTGTGGCTTGGCTGGAAAGCCGGCTCGGCATCAAGATGACGACAAAGCGCGGTGACGCCGCACACATTTCGTCCGTCGTGCTTCATACCGCCATCGGTGACGTCACGATCGAACGTGTCAACGACACCACTTCCAGTTTCAGCGTTCCCGGCGCGGCCGAGCACCACGTGCCGCTCGGCGCCCGAACCCACGCCGAGTTGCTGGCCGAGGATCTTCGTCGGCTCGACAACGACGAGATCTACAAGGAGACGATCGCCCACCTGTTGAAGGAGCTCGACTCGTGAGCGTCGAGATTTCCGCGGACGCAGCGGCGCTCGCTTCGTCGGTCGCAGGCAAGCTGGTGGAACGCATCGCCGCAATTCAGGCTCAAGGCACTACGCCGTCGGTCGTACTCACTGGCGGAACGATCGCCAACGCCATCTACGCGGCAATCAACGACGAGCGCGTCCGGTGGGAGCATGTCGATTTCTATTGGGGCGACGAACGATTCGTCCCCGAGGGTCACGCCGATCGCAACGATCAACAGGCCCGCGATGCCTTTCTGGCACGCCTCGGCGTGCCAGAGTCACACATACACGCCATGCCGGCGCACGACTGTGCGCTGAGCGCTGCCGAGGCGGCCACGGCCTATTCGGGCGAGATCCCTGCCGCACCATTCGACCTGGTCCTGTTAGGTGTCGGCCCCGACGGACACATCGCCTCGCTGTTTCCCGGTTTTGCCCAATTGGACGAGGCGACGCGGACAGTCGCCGAGGTCTTCGACTCCCCCAAGCCGCCGCCGGTTCGCATCACCATGACGTTGCCGGCACTCAACAATGCCAAGAGCGTGTGGTTCCTGGTCTCAGGCGCCGAGAAGGCCGAATCCGTCGCCCGCGCTCTCGGCGGCGCAGACCTCCACGAGATCCCCGCAACCGGAGTCACTGGACGCGAGGAAACCCTGTGGCTTCTTGACGAAGCCGGTGCGTCGAAGCTCTAGAAGATGACTTCGCCGCGCTTGCGGCGTGTGCGGAGCAACTGAAGAGCCTCAGTGAGGATCTCCTGCGCTTCGGTGTCGGTACGACGCTCCTTCACGTACGCCAGGTGCGTCTTGTAGGGCGCGATCTGGGGCTTCGTAGGAGGGTTCTCCTGATCGAGGCTTGCCGGCATACCGCAGCGCGGGCAATCCCAGGTCTCGGGAGCCTCTGCCTCGACAGCAAAACTGAGGACGGTGTTGTGCTGGTTGTTGCAGAAATAGGAGACGACCTGACGAGGTGCTGCCTCACCGCGTTCTGCTTCACCCATGGGGCCCGAGCCGATACGGCTGCCCCGGATAGCGCCTGCTGCCACTTAAGAACTCACCTTCAGGAGGATGCCGAGTGCGAAGATACACACGACCCAGATAACGGCGATTCCGACCGTGATGCGGTCGAGGTTTCGCTCGGCGACCGATGAGCCACCCAGTGAACTCGAGATGCCGCCTCCGAACATGTCGGAAAGTCCGCCACCGCGACCCTTGTGCATGAGCACCAGGACAATCATCAGCACGCTGGCCAGAGCCAAGATTATCGAGAACGTCAGAATCACTACAAGCCTCTGTTAACTGGCGCCGGACAAGTCCGGCATGGAATAGAACCTGGCAATGCCGGCGAACTCTTCTGCCTGGAGACTTGCTCCGCCTACCAAGGCACCATCCACGTCGGGCTGGGCCATGATTGCAGCGATATTCGCGGCCTTGACTGATCCGCCGTAAAGGATACGCAATGCCGCCGCGGCTTCGGGCGACGAGGTCTCCCCAACACGCTTTCTGATGGCTCCACAGACTTCCTGGGCGTCATCGGGAGTGGCGACTTCGCCCGTGCCGATCGCCCATACGGGCTCGTAAGCGACGACGAGGCCGGCGATCTGATCGGGGGTGAATCCGGCGAGAGAACCGTCGATCTGCGCCAACGTGTAGGCGACGTGTTCGCCCGTCTGGCGGATCTCCAGGCCTTCGCCGACACACACAATTGGTGTCATGCCCGCATCCAACGCCTTGTGCGCCTTGGTGTTGACCAGAGTGTCGCTTTCTTCGTGATACTCACGGCGCTCGGAATGGCCTACGACGACATAGGAACAACCAAGCTTGGAAAGCATCGCCGCGGAGATTTCACCGGTGTAGGCGCCACCGTCGTGCTCGGAAACGTCTTGCGCGCCGTAGCCGATCTTGAGCTGGTCACCGTCGATCAGTGTCTGCACGCTGCGCAGGTCGGTGAACGGAGGGATCACGACAACTTCGGC
>JBDSQP010000077.1:0-3884 GCA_039929755.1 Aeromicrobium sp.
CGCGGTGATGCTCGAACTCCCACTCATCATCATCGACGTCCAACGCGGCGGACCGTCCACCGGATTGCCGACAAAAACCGAGCAATCTGATCTGATGCAGGCCATGCACGGCCGCAATGGTGAGGCCCCGCTGCCGGTCATCGCGCCGCGCTCCCCCTCCGACTGTTTCAATGCCGCCCTCGAAGCTGCCCGGATCGCTATCACTTACCGAACACCGGTGATCCTGCTGTCCGACGGCTACCTGGCCAACGGTTCCGAACCGTGGCGCCTGCCCGACATCGAGTCACTTCCGGCCATCGAGCCGGCGTTCGCCAAGCACGATCCGGAGTCAACTTTTCTGCCCTATGCCCGTGACCCCGAATCTCTGGCACGACCCTGGGCGCCCCCGGGCGTCTCAGGTATCGAGCACCGAATCGGTGGACTGGAAAAGGCCGACGGTACAGGTGATATCTCCTACGATCCCGAAAATCATGACCTGATGGTTCGGCTTCGTCAGGCCAAGATTGATGCCGTCGCGGCGACGATTCCCGACGTGGAGGTCGATGATCCCGATGGCAAGGCCAAGATCTTGGTCATCGGCTGGGGATCCACGTACGGACCGATCGGTGCAGGCTGCCGGCGTGCCCGCGCCGCCGGGCATCGCATCGCCCAGGCCCACCTGAGGCATCTCAATCCCTTCCCCGGCAACCTTGGCGAAGTCCTGAAGTCGTACGACCGCGTCATCGTGCCCGAAATGAACCTCGGGCAACTCCTCTCCTTGCTTCGCGCGAAGTACCTCGTCGACGCAGAGGGCTACAACAAGGTGCGCGGGATGCCCTATGGCGCCGCCGAACTCGGCGCACTGTTCATCGAGATCTGCACTAAGGAGGGCGAATGACCGCCGTCGATCTGGGCATGCCCACGGGCGATGGTCTCGAGTTCGTTCCCGCAGCTGGCGAGCCCCAAACGCGCAAGGACTTCTCCTCCGATCAGGAGGTCCGCTGGTGTCCGGGCTGCGGCGACTATGCGATCCTCGCCGCCGTTCAAGGGTTCCTGCCCGATCTCGGGCTACGCCGCGAAAACATCGTCTTCATCTCCGGGATCGGCTGCGCCGCGCGATTCCCCTACTACCTCGACACCTACGGCCTGCACTCGATCCACGGTCGCGCTCCCGCGATCGCAACCGGTCTCGCGACGACGCGCGAGGACTTGAGCGTCTGGGTCGTGACCGGCGACGGAGACGCCCTTTCGATCGGTGGCAATCACCTGATTCATGCGCTCCGCCGCAACGTCAACATGACGATCCTGCTGTTCAACAACCGGATCTACGGATTGACCAAGGGGCAGTATTCACCGACCTCGGAGCCCGGCAAGGTCACCAAGTCGACGCCTTTCGGGTCGATCGATGCGCCGCTCAACCCGCTGTCACTCGCCCTCGGCGCCGAAGGCTCATTCGTCGCGCGAACGATCGACTCCGACCGCAAACACCTCACCGCAGTGTTGTCTGCGGCGGCCCGCCACAAGGGAACGTCTTTCGTGGAGATCTATCAGAATTGCCCGATCTTCAACGACGGCGCCTTTGATGCGGTCAAGGATCCCGAGACCCGTGACGAGGCAATCATTCCGCTTGAGCATGGTCAGCCGATCCGCTTCGGCAACGAAGGACACCGGGGACTCGTACGCAACCAGTCGACGGGAAGCATCGAGGTCATTGAGGTCGACGAATCCAATGTCAACGACCTGTTGATTCATGACGCCTACGCCGAGGACCCGACAACGGCCTTTGCCTTGTCGCGCCTGACCGACAGCGGAGTCGTGCGCCGTGCCCCGATCGGCATCTTCCGCCAGGTCGATCGCCCGACCTATGACGACCTCAGCCGTCAACAGCGCGCGAACGCCGGGGACCCTCCAGCGCTTCAGAGCCTGATCGATGGTCCCGATGCCTGGACCGCTTCCTAACGGGTTTGGCCGCTATAGCGCATCGTAGCCGGGCTTGATCACATCGTTGATCAGTGCCAGGCGGTCGTCGAAGGGGTAGAACGCGCTCTTCATGGCATTGATCGTGAACCAGCGAAAGTCTTCGACGCCATAGCCGAATGCTTCGGCCAAAAGGCTGAATTCACGGCTCATCGACGTGCCGCTCATCAAACGGTTGTCGCAATTGACCGTGACACGGAAACCGAGTTTTTTGAGGGCACCGATCGGGTGTCCGGCGATCGAGTGGGCCGCGCCAGTCTGCAGGTTGGATGACGGGCACATCTCAAGAGGTATGCGCTTGTCACGGATGTAGGCCGAGAGCCGGCCGAGCCTCGGCTGCTCGGGATCGCTGAAATCGATGTCATCGATGATGCGCACACCGTGACCGAGGCGGTCTGCGCCACAACGTTGGATGGCTTGCCAGATCGACGGGAGACCGAAGGCTTCACCGGCATGGATGGTGAAGTGGGCATTCTGCTGGCGCAGGTATTCGAACGCCTCGAGGTGAAGGATCGGAGGGAATCCGTCTTCGGCGCCGGCGATGTCGAAACCGAAGACGCCGGTGTCGCGCTTTTCGACGGCGATCGCAGCGATCTCCATACCTCGATCGGCGTGACGCATGGCAGTGACGAGTTGGCCGACGACGATCGTCTTGCCGGCGGCTTTGGCCTGCTTCTTGCCCAGCTCGATGCCGTCCTGAACAGCGTCGACGGCGTCCCGTAACGACAAACCCTCAGACGTATGTTGCTCGGGCGCCCACCGGAGCTCGGCGTAGACGTTGTTGTCGGCGGCGAGGTCGACGACGGCTTCTGCCGCGACGCGGGAGAGACTGTCGGCGGTCTGCATGACCGCGACGGTGTGGTCGAACGTCTCGAGATAGCGCTCGAGCGAGCCCGAGTCACACGCTTCGACGAACCACTGGCCGAGGCTCTGGGCGTCATCGGTCGGCAACGCATGACCGATCTCAGCGGCGAGGTCGAGAATCGTCTGGGGACGGAGACCTCCGTCGAGATGCTCGTGCAGCGAGACCTTGGGGGCGAGGCCAATCTGCTCCGCAGAAATAATCGCAGAGCGCTCCGCAGAAATAATCGCAGAGCGCTCCGCAGAAATATCAGCAGCGTGGTCGGCGGTGGCAATGCTCATGCGGACAGCAGGAGGACGACAGATTCGGCCACGCAGGCTGGCTTCTCGACACCGTCGATCTCAATCGTGTAGCGGAGGATTGCCTGCTGTCCTTTCGGAATGTCCGTGACCTCGGCGAGCTCGATTCGGGCACGAAGTTTGGAGTCGACCGGCACTGGCGACATGAACCGCACCTTGTTGACTCCGTAGTTGACCTTGGCTCCCTCGCCAGCGAACGCAAAGACGTGCGCGCCGAAAAATGGCAGCAGCGACAACGTCAGGTAACCGTGGGCGATCGTCGTACCGAAGGGCCCGTTGGCGGCCTTTTCGGGGTCGACGTGGATCCACTGGTGGTCACCCGTGGCGTCGGCAAACTGGTCGATCCGATCCTGGGTGATGGAGATCCATTCGCTCACGCCGAGCTCGGTGCCCGCGGCGGCGGCGACTTCTTCGCTGTTGTTCAGAACACGCATGCTTCCAACCTAACTAACGACTCTGTCCAGAATGACGCTACCTTCGGCGGCAAAATCTGCGCCGATCTCAAATACTCCCTCCAGCGCAGCGAGTGACCGTTCGAATCGCTCCGGTGTGTCCGTATGCAGAGTCAGCAACGGCTGGCCCTCAATCACTCTGTTGCCCGGTTTGGCATGCAACTCTACGCCTGCTCCGGCCTGTACGGCTTCACCCGGACGAGATCTTCCTGCACCGAGTCGCCAAGCCGCGACACCGACGCCCATCGCATCGAGACGAGTCAGCGTGCCGGTGGCCGGGGCGTTGACCGTATGGGTTTCCCTCGCGACGGGAAG
>JBDSQP010000078.1:0-7717 GCA_039929755.1 Aeromicrobium sp.
GTCATTGAGCCCCCGAGTGGGTCAGCGCTCGACTTCACCGCGGATGAAGGCCTCAAGAGTTTCGCGGCCGATGTCATCGGGACGCTGCTCCGGCGGGGACTTCATCAGGTAGGACGAAGCCGACAGCAGTGCGCCGCCGATACCACGGTCCTTGGCGATCTTGGCCGCACGGATGGCGTCGATGATGATGCCGGCCGAGTTGGGCGAGTCCCATACCTCGAGCTTGTATTCGAGGTTCAACGGCACGTTGCCGAATGCGCGACCTTCGAGGCGGACATATGCCCACTTGCGGTCATCGAGCCACTGGACGTAGTCGCTGGGGCCGATGTGGACGTTCTTGGCGCCCAGGTCGTGATCGATGTTCGAGGTGACGGCTTGCGTCTTCGAGATCTTCTTGGACTCGAGACGATCGCGTTCCAACATGTTCTTGAAGTCCATGTTGCCGCCGACATTGAGCTGGTAAGTGCGGTCAAGCACGACGCCGCGGTCCTGGAACAGCTTGGCCATGACGCGGTGCGTGATGGTGGCGCCGACCTGGCTCTTGATGTCGTCACCGATGATCGGGACGCCGGCGTCTTCGAACTTCTTGGCCCACACGGGGTCGGAAGCGATGAAGACGGGCAGCGCGTTGACGAACGCGACCTTGGCGTCGATCGCGCATTGCGCGTAGAACTTGTCGGCTTGTTCCGAACCCACTGGAAGGTAGGAGACGAGAACGTCGGCCTTGGTGTCTTTCAGGACCTGGACGATGTCGACGCCAGTTCCATCTGCTTCTTCGATGGTTTCGCGGTAGTACTTGCCGAGGCCGTCGAGCGTGTGTCCACGCTGGACGATGATGCCTGTCGGCGGGACGTCGGCGATCTTGATCGTGTTGTTCTCGCTGGCCTGTGTTGCCTCAGAGAGGTCGAAGCCGACCTTCTTAGCATCTACGTCGAACGCAGCGACGAACTCAACGTCCTTGACGTGGTATTCGCCGAACTGGATGTGCATGAGTCCGGGGACAGAACCGTTGGGGTCCGCGTCCTTGTAGAACTCGACGCCTTGGATCAGCGATGTGGCGCAGTTGCCAACGCCCACAATTGCTACTCGTACCGAACCCATGGGTTCTCCTCCACTAGTTGTGTATTACTTGGTTGTCGTGCGGTCTGGTGTCGTGTCGTCTGCATTGGGTTCTGGCTGATCTTCATAGCCACCGGAACGCTCGCGCTCGATCAATTCGGTGAGCCAGCGGACTTCGCGTTCCACTGACTCCAGACCGTGACGCTGGAGTTCCAGGGTGTAGGAATCAGCCCGCTCCCGTCGGCTTTGCGCTGAGAGGCGCACGCTTTCGAGGCGATCCTCCAGCCGGCTGCGCCGACCTTCGAGGATTCTCACCCGTGTCGGCGAGTCAGTTCGCGCGAAAAATGCGAACCGTACGCCGAAGTTGTCGTCATCCCAGGAGGCAGGTCCGGAGTCCTCAAGGCTGGAGGCAAAAAATTCTTTGCCTTCGGCCGTCAGGCGATAGACGATGCGAGCGCGCCGTCCACGTCCGGGGACGCCCTCGGGCTCCTCGACCATGATGTGACCCGCCTTGCCCAGAGCCTTCAGGCAGGGGTAAAGAGTTCCGTATGACAAAACGCGACCCCAACCCAGCAGGGAATTGAGCTGCTTGCGCAATTCATACCCGTGCATGGGAGCGTCGTGCAGCAGTCCGAGGACCGCCAACTCGAGCGCTACGCCGCGTTTCGACATGAAAACCTACCGTTTGAATGATTTGATATATCGGAACGATACATCGAGTTGGTACAAAATGCACTATTTGTTTGGCGGTGATTCATGCCACGTCCGGGGTACCGATTAACGAAATCTCAGATTCGTTCGGCACACTGGACCGACGGTGGATTGAATCGCCGCGTGGAATCTGGTCGACTGTCGACGAGTTTTCTGCCATATGTCTGAGTAATGAAACAGCGTCTAGAAGTGAGAGAGACTGCGCGTGAGCGTGATTTCAGGTTTTGCCCGCAAGATCAGTGGCCGCAACCTACCCGTGTGGCAGAGCATCCTTCGATGGTGTTTCTTCCTTGGCGTTTCCGGGATCGTGACCGGAGCCCTGGCGTTCTTTGCGCTCTATCAATTCACCGGCATTCCCGATGCCAACGCAGACTTCAAGACCCAGACAACCAACGTCTACTACTCCGACGGCAAGCATAAGATCGGCAGTTTTGCGACGCAGGACCGTGACTCGATCCCCATGAGTGAGATTCCTGCCTCCATGCAGGCCGCTGCCGTCGCCGCCGAGGACCGTACGTTTTACACCAACCGCGGGATCGACTTCAAGGGCATCGTTCGTGCCGCGCGCAACAACGCGACGAGCGGTTCCACCCAGGGTGCTTCGACGATCACCCAGCAGTACGTCAAGGTCCTCTACCTGACGCAGGAACGGACGATCAAGCGCAAGATCAAGGAAGCCGTCCTCTCGATCAAGATTCACAACCAGTTGTCGAAGTCCGAAATCCTTGAGGGCTACCTCAACACGATCTATTTCGGCAACGGCGCTTATGGCGTCGAGGTTGCCTCGCAGACCTATTTCCGTCACCCGGCTTCGGAACTCACCGTTCCCGAGTCCGCAGCTCTGGCGACGATCATCAACAGCCCCAACTACTACGACCCCTACGTCGAAGGTGGCAAGGACCGGATAGTCAGCCGCTACAACTACGTCCTCGACGGTATGGCGAAGGCCGGCACGCTCGATCCGGATGACCTCGCCAAGTACCGCAACCACTTGCCGACCTTCGAGGCCAAGCGCGACATCAACCGCTACGGGGGCACGAACGGCTTCCTCCTCAAGGCAGTCGAAACCCAGCTCAACAACCTCGCCTTCACGGATTCGCAGATCAACGGCGGTGGGCTCCGGATCACGACAACTTTCGACTACAAGAAGCAGAAGGCCGCGGTTGCGGCAATCAAGCTGATTCAGCCGAATGGGCTCAAGTCGCTGCATTCAGCCCTTGCCTCGATTCAGCCCGGCACCGGCGCAGTCCGTGCCATGTATGGCGGCCCGGACTACATCAAGAGCCAACTCAATTGGGCCACTCTCGGTACGCAACCGGGTTCGACGTTCAAGGCCTTTGCCGTTGTCGCCGCGCTGGAGAACGGTTACAGCCTCAAGACGAAGTTGAACGGCAACTCGCCGCTCAGAATCGGCACTGACCTCATCGAAAATCAGGGTGACAGTGGTGGCCAGTCATTTGGTTCGGTCTCCCTGGCGAGGGCAGCACAAAAATCGATCAACACGGCATTCGTCGACCTCGTCGACCAGATGTGTGGCGACCCGAGCGGTGGCCAAAAGGTGCTCGATGCGGCTACCGAGGCCGGCATACCGGAATCGGTGATCTCGCAGATCAAGCCGGTCATCGGTGTTCCGCTCGGCTACGCGCCAGTTTCACCCCTCAACATGGCCAATGGCTACGCGACCATCGCTGCCGGCGGCAAAAAGGCGAATTGGTTCATGGTCCAGGAGGTGGCTGACACCCAGAAGACCCTGCTCTATCAACACAAGGTCAAGACCGAGCAGACCATCCCTGAGGATGTCGCAGCCGATACCGTGGCCGCCCTGAGGGGTGCCGTCAACAGCGGCGCGGCCGGCACCGGAAGCCGGGCCCGCACGATTTGCCCGACCGCAGGAAAGACCGGTACGGCTACCGCCGGCCCGACCGGCAACCAGCATGTGTCTTCGTCGTGGTTCGTCGGTTTCACGCCCAAACTTGCCACCGCCGTGATGTACAACCGCGGCAAGGGCAATGAACAGCTCGACGGATACTTGTTGCCGTTCTACGGCGGAACCTTCCCCGCGATGACTTTCCGGGCATACATGAATGCGGCGCTCGCCGGAACGGTCTGCGGGGCGTTCCCGCCGCCGGCCAACATCAAGGCGACCGAGGGTACGACCTACAAGGCTCCGAAGCCCAAAAAGACGCACAAGCCCAAAGACAACAAGCCGTCACCCACACATTCCACGCCGACCACGGGCACGGACGGCGCCGGGACAGCGACCAGCGGCACCCCTACCGACGGTGGCGCGGGCACCTCGACTGACGGTGGCGCGGGCGCCGGAACTCTTATTGGTGGCGGGTAGCTCGTACGTCTAAAGCAGGTCGACGGAGTCGAACGTCGCAATGGTGTAGCGAACCGCGACGTCGATCCACTCGCCAACGGCCGGAACGGCGGCTGATGACGGCAGGAAAATCATGCTGGCCTGCATGTGCGGAGGTTCGGCGAACCACCGTTGCTTGCTGTCGATCGTGAACGGCGAAAGGGAAAATCCGGCAGCTTCAAGTCCGCCCTTGGCTACCGACTTGCCGCGCTGGACGAATCCGGCCGACGCCTTGGGCGCTTCGAGACCGATGCCGTGGCTCGTTCCGCCGGCAACGATCAGAAGATAGCCATCCCTGGGCATGGGGCGTTGCCTGTAGCCGACACGTTCGCCGCGGCCGACGTTGTGAATGTCCAACAGCGTGGCGCGGGCCTTGATGGCGCCGAGGTCGCCGAGCCACAAGGATGTGCCAATGCGTGGACGAACCTCAAGGTTGGAGCGTTTTTCGCGCAACGTCGCGAATTCGCCCGGTGTCAGATGCGAAACGTACATCGTGGTCGTCTCGAGTTGCGATGCCTCAAGCGCGGCCGCCCAACTCTCGGCTTCGGCAAGATTGTGTCCGGCCAGCGGCAGGTGAATGGCGAAGCCGCAGACGTCGAGGTCTCCGAGAGCCTTGACTGCAGCGGCCAACTCATGACGGTCGAAACCGTGGCGCGACATCGAAGTCTCACCCTCGACGACGATGCGTGTACCCGAAGGGGCAGCGACGGCAAGCGCTTCGACATCCTCGATCCGACCGACCGTATGGATCACCCTGGGTTCGTACGAAACGTTGCCGAAAAAAGACCGCCAGGGAGTCAGCACCATGACGTCGCCAGGGAAGGCCGATAGTGCGTCAGGCACCTCCTCGTACGTTCCGACGGCGATGAGATCCGCACCGAATGAGTGAGCCTCGGCGGCCAGCAGGTCGCGGCCGAAGCCGTAGCCGTTGCCTTTGATGACCGGGACGATTCCGGGGGTGGCCTGGGCGTACGAATGGGTGTGGCGACGCCAGCGGTCCGTGTCGACGTGCAGCGCGAAAGGCACCGTTATCGCCTCTTCATGTAGGTCGTGAATCCGAGATACAGGGCACGGTTGAGCGGAAGATCCCATTCGCCGAGGTACTCGACCGCCTCGCCACCTGTCCCGACCTTGAACTGAATCAGCCCGACATGAGGATCGGCCGGATCGAGCGTGTCGGTGATGCCACGCATGTCATAAACGGCAGCGCCGGCAGCCCGCGCATCGCGGATCATCTGCCACTGAATCGCGTTGGAGCCGCGGACCTCGCGCTTGGCGGAGGTGGATGCGCCATAGGAGTACCAGGCATGGGTGCCGACTGAGACCATGGTGGTGGCCGCGACAAGATCACCCTCGTGATGTGCCAGGTAGAGCTTGAGGCGATGGGTATCCTCGGCCGTCAAGGCGTCCCACATACGTTCGAAGTAGCTGAGCGGGCGTGGAGTGAAATGGTCGCGGTCGGCCGTCTCGACATAGATCCGGTGGAAGTCGGCGAGTTGGTCACGTCCCCCGATGGTCACCTCGACACCCAGTTTGGCGGCCTTCTTGATGTTGCGGCGCCAGAGTTGGTTCATGCTGGCAAGAACCTGGTCGTCGGTCTTGCCGGCGAGGGGCACCCAGAAGTTGAACTTGGGCTGACCTGCCGAGAAGCCACCTTCGGTAGCGATCTCCTTCCACCCCAAGCCCGCGAGTCGGCCGCGAATCTCGTCAGCGGCGTCGTCCTTGAAGTCGGCCGGAACGTCGCCGAGAGAGTGCAGGGCTTCATCGGCGATGGCTTGCTTGATCGTTGAGGCCTGCCAACGACGGGCAACGACCGGCGGCCCCATCCGGACTCCGAAGGCTCCCTGTGACTTGAGATGGGCAGCCATCGGCGTGAGCCAATCGCCGAGGTGTTCGCTGTGCCATTCGATGAGCGGACCCTCGGGTAGGTAGGCGAGGTAGCGCTTCAGCTTGGGCATCTGGCGGTAGAGAACGAGTCCCGCGCCGACGATCTTGCCGTCACGGAACCATCCGATCGACTCACCCTTCCACTCGTTCTTGACGGTGGCCCAGGCGGGCGTCTGCAGGAAACTGGCAGAAGAACGGCTCCGGACATAGTCAAGGTGCTCAGGTGTGCTGATGGTCCTGACGATGAGAGCGGAAGTCACGCCCACGAGGCTACCAACGCGGTCGGCGGTGACCTACGCACCATCCACGACCCAGGTTTGGTGCGCAACTCACTGGCCACGGGATCAGGTGGTGCGTAGCCCACCCTCACGCGAAGGCCGTCACACGGCGAGGAAGAATGCCGGCGCCAGCGGAGTGACAAGCAACTTCATACCGGCTTCGGCAGGAGTTCGGTTGGCCTTGCGGTGATTGCACCGCATACAGGCTGCCACCGCGTTCTCCCACGTCAATGTCCCGCCTCGGCTCCGCGGAACGATGTGGTCGACGGTCTCGGCATGGCCGCCGCAATAGCCGCACATCTTGTCGCGATCCTTGATCGCGGACTTGGTGCAGAGGTGCTTGCGACGGTGCGCCCATTTCATCACGACATAGCGGACAAGACGCAGAACCTTGGGCATCGGGAACGGACCGAAGTTCCCTTCGGAGGCTTCCTCAATGACGGCAACTTCGCGTACGAGCATTTTGATGGCGTGGCGCATGGAGACTCGTTGCAGGGGCTCATAACTTGCATTGAGGACAAGCACGTAAGTGTCCACGCTGCCGCCTCTCGTAGAACCGACGGGCAAAGCCTAACGCGGTTTCACCCCTGTTTGCTTGCCGAAACACACTTGAGACATTTCCGCGTTAGGTTGGCATGCATGGACACCTCGCCGCTCTTCGACGCCTACGGACCCGTCAAGGGTTTCGATGAGATGTTCGACGGCATACATGTCCGCGACAATTACGCCGACGTTCACGCCGCTTTCAGCCGGATGAATTCTGCTGATGTGCGATCACGGGCAGACTCGCTGGCGTCCAGCTACCTCGATCAGGGCGTGACATTCGGCGTCGCCGGCGAGGAGCGCCCATTTCCCCTCGACATCGTGCCCCGGCTGATCGATGCCGCTGACTGGGTGGACGTCGAACGCGGAGTGAAGCAGCGCGTTCTCGCCCTCGAGGCATTCCTGGCAGATGTCTACGGGCCCGGCGAACTCTTCAACGACGGAGTCGTCCCGAAGGAAGTCGTCGTCACCTCGCCGCACTTCCACCGCATCGTCGCCAACATGTCTCCACCTAATGGCGTACGCATCCACGTCTCCGGCGTCGACCTGATCCGAGACCTCAACGGTGACTTCCGGGTCCTCGAGGACAACGTCCGTGTTCCTTCCGGCGTCTCCTACGTCATGACCAACCGTCGCGCGTTGTCGGCCGCGCTGCCCGAGCTCTTCACCGACCAGCGCATCCGCCCGGTTGCCAATTACTCCCGCGCGCTGCTTTCGGCGCTCCGCGCATCGGGGCCTCCGGGCGTCAGCGACCCGACGGTTGTCGTCCTGACCCCGGGCGTCTACAACTCGGCCTATTTCGAACACGCGCTTCTCGCCCGCACGATGGGCATCGAACTCGTCGAGGGTCGGGACCTCGTGTGTCGGTCAGGCCGCG
>JBDSQP010000079.1:0-5336 GCA_039929755.1 Aeromicrobium sp.
TTCCATACCGAATCGGCGGGGGCGGCGACAAATGTCTTACGGGTGATGCGTTGCATGGGTGTCCTCGTGTGGTGGCGGGGGATACGACCATTTAACCGTCTCGGAGGCGTTCGGTCCTCATTGACCACGTGAGTCGATGCTCACGTTCGTGCCTCTATCGGACAAGGCCGAGGTCAGCTGCCAGTCGGATGACCACCTGATCGAAGAAGGCGTCGTAGTCGCTGACCGAACCGACGAGATGACCGAACAGTTCGAACGAAATTGTGCCGAAGATCGCACTCCAGGCGGCAATCAGGCGCATCGCCACTTCGGGAGCATTCTCTGTTTTCGGGGCACCCAGTGCCGCGAGGAAATCGACGGCATCCTGCATCGTGCTGGCGAGTCCGTCGGGTGCGCCCTCGGGTGCAGGCGGTGTCTGAGCCCCGGACTGGTGAGCTGCAAGCGCGATGTGTACGAGAACGAGGGTGGCCCGTGTCGCCGCCGCGATCGTGTCCTGCGGGGCCACATATCCGGGTACGGGGGAGCCGTAGAGGAGCGCATAGTCGCCGGGGTGCTTGATCGCCCAGCCGCGGATCGCGTTGCACGTGGCCGTCCACCTGGTCAGGTAGTCGTTCTGATCCTTGACGGCCCGATCGGCATCTTCGGCGATCTGGCCGAGTTCGTTGTAGGCGACGAGCAGGAGCGCCGTCAGCAGATCGTCGCGGCTCGCGAAGTAGCGATAGACCGCGGACGAGACCATACCGACGTCGCGGGCAACTGCCCGCAAGGAGAGTTCGCCCGGCCCCTGCTTCGTCAGCCGGATACGCGCCGCCGCCAGAATTTCTGCGGTGATTTCGCTGCGTGCACGCTCGCGGGCCGTCGGTGCTTTGTCATTCATACGGACACAATGACGCAAAACGAGAGCATGTGCAACAAACAAGAGCGGTGCTCTTGCATAGCAAGCGGGAGCGTGCCATGCTGGAAGCGAGAGCGGTGCTCTCGCAATGACCGAAAGGGAAAGACATGAATGATCGCCACATCATCGTCGGGGCCGGCCCCGTCGGCCGTCACGTTGCGGAACTGCTCGCGGCACGAGGATCCGACGTCACTGTCGTGACACGGTCCGGCACAGACACCGGCATCGAAGGCGTCAAGCATGGCGCCGCGGATGCGTCGAACGCCGATCAGCTGACCATGCTCACCGAAGGGGCCGCAGTGCTCTACAACTGCGCCAACCCGGTTGAATACACGACCTGGGGTTCATTGTGGCCGCCGCTCGCCGCCTCGTTCCTGGCCACCGCCGAACGCACCGGAGCGGTGCTCGCCATCACGGGCAACCTTTACCCTTACGGGCCGGTTGACGGTCCCATGACGGAGTCGATGCCAGACGCGGCGACGGACAAGAAGGGCATCCTGCGTACGCAGGTGTGGGCCGATGCCAAGGCAGCCCATGAAGCGGGCCGGCTCCGGGCAGTGGAGGTCCGTGGATCTGACTACGTCGGTGCTGGCGTCAAGGATCATGGACATCTCAGCCGACAAGTGCCCACGATTTCCCAGGGCAAGCGGGCCTGGGTCATCGGCTCGACGAACATGCCGCACTCTTTCACTGACGTGCTTGACGAGGCCCGGATGCTGATTGCTTCGGCCGAGGATGAGACTGCCCACGGGCGGATCTGGCATGCGGCGACCAACTCACCGCGTACTCAGCGTGAGGCCATCACGGACGTCCTTGCAGCGATGGGGAAGCCACCCGTCGGAGTCACAGCCATACCGGCTGGCGCTATCCGTGCAATGGGTGTGGTGTCACCTCTGATGCGCGAGTTGAGTGACATGTCCTATCAGTGGACGAAGCCGTATGTGCTTGACGACTCCGCTTCGCGTGCCCACTTCGGCCTTGAGCCGACCCCGTGGGACGAGGTATGCCGGCGCACGGCCGAGGGCAACTAGGTGGGCTCGCCCCGGAGCATGACCATCGCGCATTCGGTCTTCCAACCAAGGTGCTCATAGAGACGTTGGCCGTCGGCCGAGGCGGCGAGTATGCCGGTGTTGCCGCCATTGGCGAGGGCCCACGACGTCAGTGATTGCATCATCAAGGTCCCGAGGCCGCGACGCTGAAATTTTGGCATTGTCTCGATACGGTCGAAGATCGCGTCGCCATCGACGATCGCCAGGTTTCCGCTGGCGGCGAGTTCGTCTCCGCTGATGACGGTCAGAGAGACACGATTGTCATCATCGTCCCAATGGGATGCGTACCCATCGGGAATTTCGGGGGACACCGGCGTCAATGCGCAGGTCATGAGCGCTTCGTCGTCGCGATCGATGACCAGTCCCACATGGGGGACCAGATATCGATCCGGATGGGCGGTGAAGATCGTGACGACGTCCCGAGGGTCTCCGGCGATCCGGGCGGTGATGTCGGCAAGTTGTTGGGGGGAGGGTTCGACCAGCAGATACTCGATTCGGCGTGATTCCATCAACGCCTCGATTCGAACAGTTCCGTCGACGTCTGCCCAGGGGTGGCCTGATGCTGCCGACCAACCGGCAAGCCACCGCATTGCCAGATCATCCGTCGAATCCCTCATGATCCGATTCTCGCCTACGGGTTCAACTGCCGCCTTTTGACACTCAAACGGTTGTCGACACGCGGTTGCTGATGGGCCACAGTGATGTCATGGGTCAAGACCTGCCGCAGTGGGTGGAGCTTCGGGTCCACGGTGTGAGTGGCACCCCGCCGGAATCCCTCCTCGCCAGTCCGCATGTCAAGCAAGTCGCCGGTGACCGGTTCTCCAGATTCTTTCGGCCCGTCAATGGTGAGGGCCACGAGTTGCACGCCGACGACGGCCACATCGTGGAGGGCTACCACTGGGGTCAGTTCACCTCCGGATCGTGGCGCGCCGGCCTCTGGCTCGTTCTCGTACCTTTCGGGCTGATCAACGCCGCACAGTTCATGCTTCCCGGCATCAAGGGTCCCGTCTCCAAGGTGTTCCACGGCCTGTGCGGCTCGCTGCTCCGACTGCTGGCGCTTCTGCTGACGTGCCTAATCACGTTCACGTTCGGCTTTGTGCTGATCGATCTGATCGGATGGCGCTGGGCCGCACGTACGCGCATGTTGAAGAACTTCGAGCCGTCTGCAGTCCTCGCGGCGGCGGTGGTTCTCAGTGCACTTTCCCTCGTCGCCCTGTTCCTTCTCGGCAAGGGATTCGGTGTCATCCGCCCCGATCACGAGGCTGACCCGCAGGAAGTCAGCGTCACTCCGTTGGGCAGGTTGGAGTTCTATCGCGGTGACGCAGATGCTTCCACCCTTCGCCGCCTCCATCTTGTTGGCGGGCTGTCCCTCATCGCTCTCATGGCGGCCTTCGTGCAGGACCCGGCCGTGTGGTCGAACAAGCCACTGATCGGTTTCTTCACCGGGTTCCATGGTTGGTCGGACCGCCCGTTGATCGGCGTACTTGCCTCAGCACTGCTGATGGCGACCGCCATCATCGTGATATTCCTCGGCGACCCTGAGGGTTCGGTGAGCGTTGCTTTGCCCCACATGCTTGAGGGACCCCGCGAGAAGTGGCACAAATGGGTTGGATTTGCCTCGAAACCTCTGGTCATCGCTGCGGTGGTCCTCGTGGCGGCTTCGGCAATACACCTGAACGCATTCGTCGCACCGCACCCACGGCTCGATCGTATCGAGATTTTCGACGGCATCTCCAACCTCTTGATGTACGTCGGAGTCATCACCCTGATCCTGCTGTTCTTCGCCAGCGCTGCACTCGCCTGGACAACGCGGTCGACCAACCGAGATCCGCGGGCGCCGGAGCATTTCTTTTGCCGGTACGCGTGGGGAATGACCGCCTATCTGGTGACTTCGATCTCCGTGTTCATCGGCGTCGGACTATCCGCGGCAGTCGCCACCGCTGTGTCGACCTCCCTCGACCTGGACATCGTCGTCGATGAATCCGGAAACACTGTGCAGACGAGTGTTGGTACGACGCCGATGCTGGACCGAATCTCGTACGCCTGGGGGTTGACAGTGCTGATGCTTGTCGGGGTTGCGCTGATGGCCGTGGGGCACTTTGTCGCACACCGCCGCCACTACAAGGACTCGGCCGAAGCGATGCACGCACAGCCGCCCGAAGCCGGGACCCAATTGCCGCCCGACGGGTGGATCACCCGCATCGCACGTTCGCTGTGGATCGCCCGGATGAAGACCAAGGTGCCTATTTTGTTTTGGGCGTTTGCAGCCTTCGGCGCGCTCTTGTCGATCGTCGTCGCCTACGAAATCGGCCCTTGCAACGCCGGCGCCATTCCCGAAAAGTGCAGGCCCGCGGGCTTTGTCGACTTCCTGAGCCAGCCTCGACTCGATGGCAACGGCGACTTCCTCACGATCTTCGGAGCCTGGTCTCTTCTCGCCACTGCCGCTGGACTCGTGACATTGAGCAGGGGAGCGGTCAAGACGCAGACGTCTCGCCGCGGCGTCAACGTGATCTGGGACGTGATCTCGTTCTGGCCCCATGCGGTTCATCCGTTTGTTCCGCGTCCCTACTCCCAGCGCACGGTGGTGGATCTGCGCGACCGGATCCGTTGGCATCTGGGACGGTCCGACGCGAAGGACGCCCGGCAAATTGTCGTGTGCGGCCACAGCCAGGGGAGTCTGATCTCGTTCACAGCGCTGTTGCTTCTGACCCAGGACGAACGCAATCGGGTCGGGCTGGTCACCTTCGGCTCGCAACTGAGACTGATCTTTCCGCGTGCATTTCCGGCATTCGTGAACCTCGGCACGATCGGAAACCTTTACGCCGCCCTCGATGGAGCGTGGATCAATCTCTATCGGGCAACAGACCCACTTGCCGGGCCGGTGCTGTCCTGGAACCACTCCCAGGACCGTCTGCGGCCGGAATCGCAGCATTTCCCGCAGCCGTATGCCGGTCGCCTGCCTGACTCATATGACGCCGCAACACGCCGGCGGATCAGTGGCGCCGACTGGCGACTGCTCGACCCGACACCTCACGACGCCGATCTTCAGACCGGGCCAGTGACCAGGATCTATGGGCACAGTGAGTTCTGGGATGATCCCGACTGGCAAGTGGCGCTCAGCGAAGTCGTCGGCGTGGTCAGGCTTTCACCACCGGGTACTGAAACTCAGTGACCCAGCCGTCTTCGTCGTCGGTGAAGGCGAGCGTGACTTCTCGCTCGGGTCCGTCCAGGCGGTAGCCGTTGTCCTCGATCCATCGGGCGAGGTCCTGGTGGATGACGTCGGCTTTGTTCATCGATCCGTGGTGAATGAGGGTCGCGGCTTCGATGGCCGGTAGATCGACGACGGCATAGTGATCGTCTTGGGCTTCGGCGGTGCCATCGAGGGCGACCGG
>JBDSQP010000080.1:0-8764 GCA_039929755.1 Aeromicrobium sp.
GAGCCCTGACTGCGGCATCCGCATTGTGTCCTGGAACCACCGCGGCATCGGCGGCTCTGCCCGACCAGTCGACAAGCGCGTCGACCTCGACTCCTACATCGAAGACGCGATCGCCGTCATGGACGACGCAGGCATCGAGTCCGCCGTCATCGCCAGCTGGTCTGCGGGCGTGACAGTCGCCTTCGAACTCGCGGCACGACTGCCCGAACGAGTCGACGGCATCCTCGCAGTGGCCGGAGTGCCGGGCGACACCTACGCCACGATGCTTGCGCCGTTCAAGGTGCCACCGATCATCGCCAAGCAGGTCATGAGAAACCTCACGCATGCCGGCAAACTCGGGGGCACGGCCCTGCATCCGGTCAGCCGCAATATCCCGTGGACGACCTGGACGGCCAACATGCTGCGCTATTCGCGCCTCATCCGCCCCGAGGCCGACACCGATGACCTGCGCATCCTCATGAAGGAGTTCTGCCAGACCGATCCGGGCTGGTATGCGCACCTTGCCCTCGGCATCCTGCGTCAACGCCGTATCTCGCTGTCGGGCATTCGAGTTCCGGTGACATTCCTTGCGGGCAAGTACGACATCCTCACCGGTTCGAGGGACATGCTGACGGCTTCGCAGCGCGTTCCTGGTTCGCGTTTTCGCGAACTTGAGTCATCGCATTTCATTCCGATCGAGTTCCCGTCGATCGTGACCACCGAACTGCTCGACCTGTTGTCCCGAGCGCACAAGGCCAAGACCAACAGGGTCGCGGACACGGAGGCCGCAGCCCGGAGTGCGCCCCTCAAGAAGGCCGCAGCCAAGAAGACTCCCGCCAAAAAAGCACCTGCAAAGAAGGCGGCCGCACGCAAGGTGCCGGCCAAAAAGACCGCCAGCTAGAGCTCGGTGGTGAGCTTCTCCGGCGCAACGGCACGCCAGGCATCCTCGAGCACCTCGACCACCTCGTCCCAGTCGGTCTGCTCGTCGAGACGCATGCCAACCCAGCCTCGGTAGCCGAAATACGGCGGGACAAAGAAGGTGTCCGGTTCGCTTTCGACCATGGCTTCCTGAGCCCCAGGCGGAGCGGCCACCCAGATGGCAATCCAACCGACCCCGTGGTGGTTGACGGTGAAGTTGGCGAATTGGGGGGACTTGCCGATGAACCATGACGGCGCGCCATGGCTCACACGTTCGGTCACCTCCGGCAACTTCATACAGATCGCCCGGACCCGGTCGAGGGTCTCCGCCGTCATGCCAGTCAGCCCAGCTTCTCCAGGATGAGTTCGCGTACGCGGCCGGCGTCGGCCTGACCGCGCATGTCCTTCATGACTGCACCGATGAGGGCTCCGGCAGCGGCCTGTTTGCCTTCGCGGATCTTGTCGGCGACGTCGGGGTTGGCCGAGATCGCACGGTCGACGGCGTCGCCGAGGGCACCATCGTCGGAGACGAGTTCAAGGCCGCGGGCGGCGATGACTTCTTCCGGCGTTCCCTCCCCCGCCAATACTCCGTCGAAGACCTGACGGGCAAGTTTGTCGTTGATCCGACCGCCGTCGATGAACGACTGGATCTCGGCGACCTGTGCCGGGGTGATGGCCAACTCGGTGAGATCGACGCCCTGCTCGTTGGAACGGCGAGCCATCTCGGTGAGCCACCATTTCTTGGCAGACTGAGCGCTCGCACCGGCTTCAACCGTCGCCACCACAAGCTCGAGTGCACCGGCGCCGACGACATCGCGCATGTCGAGATCGTTGAAGCCCCAGTCTGCCTGCAAGCGATCGCGGCGAACGCTGGGCTGTTCGGGCAAAGTCGCTCGCAACTCTTCGACCCATTCGCGCGAAGGTGCCACAGGAGCGAGATCGGGCTCTGGAAAATAGCGATAGTCCTCGGCATCGGACTTCTCGCGACCCGGGGACGTGGTGCCTGTGTCCTCGTGAAAGTGACGTGTCTCCTGGACGATCTTTTCGCCGGCGTCGAGGATTCCCGCGTGGCGACCGACCTCATATCGAACGGCCCGCTCGACCGAGCGCAGCGAGTTGACGTTCTTGGTCTCCGAGCGGGTTCCAAGCTTTTCGGTGCCGATCGGGCGAAGCGACAGGTTGACGTCGCACCGCAGCGAACCCTGATCCATACGGACGTCGGAGACACCGAGGCCACCGATTAGATCGCGAAGGTGCGCGACATACGCCTTGGCGACGTCGGGAGCTTTGTCGCCGGGGACCTCGATCACCTTGGTGACGATCTCGATCAGCGGAATGCCCGCACGGTTGTAGTCGACGAGTGAGTAGTCGGCGCCGTGGATGCGACCGGTCGAGCCGCCGACGTGCAGCGACTTGCCCGTGTCCTCCTCCATGTGAGCACGTTCGATCTCGATGCGGAAGACTTCGCCGTCGACGGTGACCTCGGTCCATCCCTCGTAGGCAATGGGCTCGTCGTACTGCGACGTCTGGAAGTTCTTGGGCTGATCGGGATAGAAGTAGTTCTTGCGGGCGAAGCGGCACCACTCGGCGATCTCGCAGTTGAGTGCAAGTCCGATGCGGATCGCCGACTCGATTGCCTTTTCGTTGACGACCGGAAGTGCGCCCGGCAGGCCGAGACACACGGGGCACGTCTGTGTGTTCGGCTCGCCACCGAACACCGCTGCACAACCGCAGAACATCTTGGAGTTGGTGTTGAGCTCGATGTGGACTTCGAGGCCCATCACGGGTTCGTAGCGGGTCAGCGCTTCCTCGAACGGGACCAGACGTCCCTCGACGCGCGCGGTGGTCATCGTGCCCCCTGAAGAATCGGAGCCTGGTCAAGCATGGCGCCACCCCATTTGTCTTCGAGCAAAGCTTCGAGTGCCGCAGCGGCGTTGTAGAGGCGGTCGTCGGCCGTGGCGGGAGCAAGGAACTGGAAGCCCACCGGCAAGCCGTCCTCTCTTGCGAGCCCCACGGGCAAGGACAAACCGGGGACGCCGGCAAGGTTCGCCGGAATCGTCGCGACATCCTGCAAGTACATGGCCAGTGGATCGTCGAGCTTGTCCCCAAGCGGGAATGCCGTGGTCGGCGAGGTCGGCGAGACCAGCACGTCGGCCTTCGCGAAAGCGGCGGCGAAATCGTTGGCGATGAGCGTACGAACCTTTTGTGCCGAGCCGTAGTAGGCGTCGTAGTAGCCGCTGGAGAGGGCATACGTGCCCAGAATGATGCGGCGCTTGACCTCGTCGCCGAAGCCGGCGTCACGCGATGCCGCCATGACCTGTTCGGCGCTCGGGCTGTCGACACCGTCTGGCGCGACGCGTACGCCGTAACGCATTGCGTCGAATTTGGCCAGGTTGCTGCTGACCTCGCTCGGCATGACGAGGTAGTAGGCGGCGAGAGCGTATTCGAAGCTCGGGCAGGAGATCTCGACAACCTCGGCGCCTGCCTCGGTGAGAAGCTCGACGGCTTCGTTGAAGCGCTCGCTGACGCCGGCCTGGAAGCCTTCGCCGCCAAGTTCCTTGACGATGCCGATCTTCAGGCCTTTGACGTCGGCCTTGCGGGCCGCAGCGACAATGGACGGAACCGGTGCGTCGAGGCTCGTTGAGTCCAGCGGATCGTGGCCCGCGATGAGTTCGTGGAGCAGCGCTGCGTCGAGAACGGTTCGGGTGACGGGTCCGGCCTGGTCGAGGCTGCTCGCCATCGCGACGAGGCCATAGCGCGAGACACCACCGTATGTCGGCTTCACTCCGACCGTGCCGGTCATCGAGCCCGGCTGGCGGATCGATCCCCCGGTGTCGGTGCCTACGGCCAGCGGCGCCTCGTAGGCGGCGACGGCGGCGGCCGAACCGCCTCCGGATCCTCCCGGGATCCGGTTGAGATCCCACGGGTTGCGGGTCGGGCCATAGGCGGAATGTTCGGTCGACGAACCCATCGCGAATTCGTCCATGTTTGTCTTGCCGAGGATGGGAAGTCCCGCAGCCTTGATTCGCTCGATGATCGTGGCGTCATAGGGCGGGATCCAGCCCCTGAGGATCTTCGATCCACAAGTCGTGGGCAGACCCTTGGTCGCGACGATGTCCTTGATGGCAATCGGCACTCCCGCGAGTGCGTGCAGGTCTTCGCCTTTGCCGCGCTGGCCGTCGATGCGGGCTGCCGTCGCCAAGGCTCCCTCTGCGTCAACATGCAGGAAGGCGTGGACGGCCTCATCGACAGCGGCGATGCGGTCGATGTGTGCCTTCGTGGCTTCCACTGACGAGATTTCACCGCTTTCGAGCTTCGCCGCAAGGTCGGCGGCGGTCATACGAATGATCTCGTTCATTGTTCGTCTCCCAGGATGCGCGGGACAAGGAAACGGTCTTGCTCCGAATCGGGCGCGCCCGACAGTGCCTCTTCGACGGTGAGACTCCGGCGTACGACGTCAGCGCGAAAGACGTTGCTCACTGGCAACGGGTGCGACATGGCGGCGATTTCGTCACCGGCGATTTCCTGCACCTTGGCGACGGATTCGAGAATCACCGGCAATTCGGCGGCGAGGTGGTCGAGTTCGGTGTCGCTGAGATCGATTCGGGCGAGATTGGCCAGGTGGGCCACGTCATCGCGCGAAATACCCTTGGTGGGGTCGGTCATACACATCCTCTTAAAGGCGCTGTCTTCGTACTGTCTAGGGAATACCGGTCCATCTTAGTAGGCGCCCGATCGGCAACTAGGCTGCAGTCATGCCACCCACGAAGCCACAGGACATCGGCCCACTCGACGCCCTGGCGTTTGTCTGCGAATTGGCCATGTTCGTTCTCCTGGTCCTCGCCGGACACGGTTTCGCCGGCGGTTGGCAGGGCTGGGCGATCGGTGCTTTCCTCGCCGCCGTCGCAGGCGGCATCTGGTCGCAATGGATGGCGCCGAATTCGGCCCGACGACTCGAGAATCCGACCCGGCTGTCGGTGCAAGTAATGCTGTTCCTCACCGTCGCGTTTTATGCGGCTGCCGGCGGCCTGATGTGGTGGGGCATCGGCTTCGCCGTGGTCGCGATCTGCACGTTCGTCGCCCTGCGGGACTAGCCGCCGCCCCGAGATTTGTTCAGTTTTCGCCCGTTTCGCGCATCACATGAGACGAAAAGTGAACAAATCTCGGTCAGAGGCGCCTGGGTCGGATCTCCAGCACGTTCAGTCTCCCTTGGGGCCGTCTTGGAGGAGCGCCTTGAACTTATCCTCGTTGAGGATCGGCACGCCGAGTTGCTCGGCCTTGTCGGCCTTGGAGCCGGCCGACTCCCCCACCACGACATAGTCCGTCTTTTTGGACACCGAACCCGAAGCCTTGCCGCCACGGGCGATGATCGCCTCTTTGACGGAGTCGCGGGTGAAGTCGACGAGCGATCCGGTGACGACGATGGTCAGCCCCTCGAGAGTCCGCGAAATCGAGTCATCGCGCTCGTCGGCCATACGGACGCCGGCCTTGGCCCAGGCATCGACGATCGCGCTGTGCCAGTCGACGGAGAACCATTCGAGAACGGCCTCGGCGATGGTTGCGCCAACGCCTTCGACTGAAGACAGGTCCTCGGCAGAGGCTGCTCGTATGGCGTCCACCGTGCCGAAGTGGGTGGCCAAAGCGCGCGCCGCTGTAGGGCCGACGTGTCGGATCGACAAAGCGACCAGGACGCGCCACAACGGCTGCGCCTTGGCCTTCTCGAGGTTCTCGAGAAGCGCCTGCCCATTGGCGCTCAGCACACGCTCGGCAGACCCCGCCTTGACCTCGGTCTTTTTGGCCACGCGCGTGTAGAGCGGGACAGTGACCAGGTCCTCGGCTGTCAACGCAAACAGACCTCCCTCATCGACCAGGACGCCGGCGTCGAGCAGGGCGGTCGCGCCCTCCCAGCCGAAGACCTCAATGTCGAAGGCGCCGCGACCGCCGACGTGGGCGAGGCGCTCACGCAACTGCGAAGGGCAGGACCGGGTGTTGGGGCAACGGATGTCGGCGTCGCCCTCCTTGGAGGGGGCGAGAGGGGTGCCGCACGACGGGCACTCTGTGGGCATGACGAACTCGCGTTCGGACCCGTCGCGCAACTGGACAACGGGCCCGACGATCTCGGGGATGACGTCGCCGGCCTTGCGGAGCACGACCATGTCACCGATCAGGACACCTTTGCGCTTGACCTCATGTTGGTTGTGGAGCGTCGCCATCTCGACCGTGGAGCCCGCAACCCGGATGGGCTCCATGACGCCATATGGGGTGACGCGACCGGTGCGACCCACGTTGACGCGGATGTCGAGCAGCCTCGTGTTGACCTCTTCGGGTGGGTATTTCCACGCGATCGCCCACCGCGGTGCCCGCGAAGTCGAGCCGAGCCGGCGCTGGAGATCGACCTGGTCGACCTTGACTACGACACCGTCGATCTCGTGGATGACGTCGTGGCGGTGTTCGCCGTAGTAGTCGATGAATTCCTCGACTTCCCTGAGCGCCGGAACGACCTTGGCGCGGTCGCTCGTGGGCAGACCCCAGGCCTTGAGTGCGGCATAGCCCTCGGACTGGCTCCTGGGTTCGAATCCTTCGCGGTGGCCGAGGCCGTGGCACACCATCGACAGGGGCCGGCTCGCCGTGACAGAGGCGTCCTTCATACGGAGTGAACCGGCGGCGGCATTGCGCGGATTGGAGAACGGGGTCTTGCCGGACTCAGCCCAGGCGGTGTTGAACTCCTCGAAGGCTCGTGTCGGGAAGAAGACTTCGCCACGGACCTCGACATAGTCGGGGATCGGGTAGTCGTCTGCGGCCGTCAGTTGATGAGGAATGGCGTCGATCGTACGAACGTTGTTGGTGACATCCTCGCCGACGCGACCGTCTCCGCGAGTGACTCCGCGGGTCAGGCGACCGTTTTCATAGGTCAACGAGATGGCGAGGCCGTCGACCTTGAGCTCACAAAGGAACTCGGCATTGTCGACGTCCTCGCGCAGCAGTCGAGCGTGCCAGGCCTCGAGTTCTTCGATGCTGAAGGCGTTGTCGAGACTCATCAGTCGTTCGCGGTGTTCATAGGACTCGAAGGTCGAGGACGCGTAGCCGCCGACAGTTTGGGTGGGCGAGTCGGGCGTGCGAAGCTCGGGCATCTTGGCTTCGAGCTCCTCGAGCTCTCGCATCAGCACGTCGTAATCGGCATCCGAGGCAGTCGGGGCGTCGTCAACGTAGTAACGCTGGCGATGATCCTCGATGGTTTCGGCCAATTCCTTGTGCCGCTGCCGGAGATTGTCGTCACTCGCCATGAGGCGACTCTATCGCTGGCCACCGACAGTGCGCGCGAGCCCGAGCGCCTGTTTTGCCCAGGTCGGCGAGGCTCCTGCGAGGCCACAGGTCGGCGTCACGACGGAGCGGTCGGCGAACGCCTCGATAGCGAATCCGAGGGCGCTGAAGAAGCCTTCAATGCTCTTGCCGACAACCCGATCGTTGATGTCCTGGGCGTCGAGCGAGGGTATGGCGCCGGGCCACAAATCGAGCCCACCATCGAAGGCCTCCGCCCATACGTCGCCAGCTGTCGCGAGCGATAGGTCGAAGCTCAGCGCGCCGAAGCCGGCGCCGGCGATCAACTCGACTGGAACGTCGCGCGCGCAGGTGTGCAGCACCGAGCGGGCCCCTGCGGAATGCCCGGCATCGACCATAAGGCGCAGGGCCACATCAGCGTCTGGCTTGTCGATCGAACGATGCCGACCCCAACCGCTCGCGGTCGGAATTTGTGCCGCGAGGACCGCCGGCAACATCGGTTCATCGATCTGAAGGATCAACGAGGCCCCCGGAACCCGGCCGGCCACAGATGCAAGGTGTTCTCGTATGCCCTCGGCCAACGACTGCGCAAGGTCGCGCCGCCCCCCGTGATCGGCGAGGATGCGATCGCCACGCGGCCGCTCAACCGACGCCGCCAACGTCCACGGCCCTGCGACCTGAATCTTGAGGAGGCCGTCAAAGCCCTGCATCAGTTCTTCGACAATGTCGAGGTCCTGACTCAACAGTGATCGGGCGCGACGCTGATCGACACCCGAACCGGCACCGGTCAGGCGCCAACCGGCCGGCTGGAGATCGGCGCCGAGTTCGGCCAGCATCCCGACACCGCGACCGATCATCCCGGCCTGGACGCCACGCGCCGGGAGCTCGGGAATCGCTACGAGGTCAGGGGTCGCGTCGAGGACAACCCCGAGGGCTGCGGCGTACGATTCGCCGGGCATGGACCCGACGCCGGCACCGAAACTCAAGTGAGTGCCGCGGACAAACGAGCGGTCTTGGCGATCGTGGAGGATCCGACGACGCGGGTGCCGTCATAGATCACGCAGGCCTGACCAGGCGCGATGCCGAAGGCCGGCTCGTGCAGGGTCACCGCGACATCCGAACCGGAGACGACGACCGTCGCCCGATGTTCATCGCCATGGGCACGCAACTGGACCGAGCATTCGAGCGGTTGGGTGGGGATGGCTCCACACCACAAGGGTTTGATGCCGTCGATGTGATCGATGGCGAGCCTGTCGTGTGGGCCCACAGTCACGGTTCCAGAAACCGGCTCAATGTCGAGGACAAAGCGAGGCTTGCCGTCATCAGCCGGGATGCCGAGGTGAAGCCCGCGGCGCTGTCCGATCGTGAAGGCGAAGGCACCGTCGTGATCCCGCAACTCCGTGCCGTCTTCGTCGACGATCTTGCCGGGCCTGGAGCCGAGCTTTTCGTGCAACCATCCGGCGTTGTCGCCGTCGGAGATGAAACAGATGTCGTGGCTGTCGGGCTTCTTGGCAACGGCAAGGTCACGATTGGCTGCCTCAACGCGCACAACGTCCTTGGTCGTGTCTCCCAACGGGAACAGCGAATG
>JBDSQP010000081.1:0-3349 GCA_039929755.1 Aeromicrobium sp.
ACGGCGAAAGCCGCGGATCGGCCGGGTCTTCGTCGCCCAGGAGGTAGTTCTCGTCGGAGACATCCATGTATTCCTTGGTCAGGTAGAAGCCTGAACCAAACGTCTCCTTGCTTTCGTACTCGCCGAGATAGTCCACCACCGGGTAGATCAACAGTTGGAACTTCGGCGAATGGGCACCTTCGCGGACTGCGTGTTGGGCGACAAGTGCAGCAAGGTTGCCTCCGGCGCTGTCGCCACCAACGGCGATGCGAGAGATGTCAACGCCGATGCCCTGTGCGTTCTCGACGATCCACCGATATGCGGCCCAACTGTCGTCGAATGCCGCGGGGAAGGGCGCTTCGGGTGCGAGCCGGTAGTCGACCGAGATGACACGGACCTGTGCCTCCTCGGCGAGGAACCGACACAAGGCGTCATGGGAATCGATACTGCCGTAGACAAAACCACCACCGTGGAAAAATACGAGCGCAGGCGACGCTCCGTGCATACCCTTCGGCGTGTAGAACCGCAACGGAAGCTTGCCACCAGGGCCATCGATCGTCCGGTCAGTCACGGCACCGATCGAGGGCGAACCCCCGAGCATCTGGCAGGACGCCAATGTCTGCTTGCGACCCCGCGAAATGGGCTGCGACTCCGTGGGCGGCCCCTCGAACTTTTCCAGCCGCAGGATCAACTGCATCTCGGGATTCAGCGTCTTGCCTTCGATGACGACCGGTTTGCCTGCGAGCCGGCGGACGACCGGCTTCGGCAGGCCCACGATCGATCGGACGGCGACGCCTTTGGCCGATGCGCCGGCGGTGTTCGGAGATACCATGCGCGCAAAGGTAGCGCATCAATGTTTCGGCCTGACAAACGATTCACCAACCGTTTACCTTGACCTGCCATCCTAAGAGTATGGACACTCAGGACCTGGACGTCGTCGACCTCGAGGCGCCCGCCTCTCCCGACTCCTTCGACGTCGATCCGCCCTTCGATTCGACCGAAGGCGAACTCCCTGCGGACCGTTTTCTCGACCGTGAACTCTCCTGGATCGCCTTCAACGCTCGCGTGTTCGAGCTCGCCAAGGACGAAAACCTGCCGCTGCTCGAACGAGCGCGATTCATGGCCATCTTTGCCAGTAACCTCGACGAATTCTTCATGGTCCGCATCGCAGGACTCAAACGTCGCCTCGCCGCTGGCGTCGCTGTCCCTTCAGCCAGCGGCCTGAACCCACGCGATGTGCTCAACCGCAGCCTCACCGAGAGCCATGCGCTGATGGAGCGTCACGGCCAATACCTCAACGACCACATCATTCCCAGCCTCGCCGAAGTGGGCATCGAACTCCTTCATTGGGCCGATCTGACGAAGCCCGAGCAAGAAGTCATCAGCGGGTTCTACCGCGAACGCGTGTTCCCGGTCCTGACTCCGTTGGCGGTCGATCCGGCTCACCCTTTCCCGTATATCTCCGGGTTGTCACTCAATCTTGCGCTCGTCATGCGCAACCCCGATACGGGCAAGGAACACTTCGCCAGGGTCAAGGTTCCACCGATCATCAACCGGTGGATGGAGGCATCCCCCGGCCGCTACGTGCCGCTTGAGGACGTCATCGCCGCGCATCTAAACCTTCTCTTCCCGGGTATGGAGGTCATTGCGCACCACCCCTTCCGGGTGACACGCAACGAAGACCTCGAAGTCGAAGAAGATGACGCCGAAAACCTGCTGAAGGCCCTTGAGCAGGAGCTTTTGCGCCGCAAGTTCGGCCCGCCGGTTCGCCTCGAGGTCGAGCCGACAATGGATCCCGAAGTCCTCGACCTCCTGATCTCCGAACTCGGCATCAAGGCCGAGGAGGTTTTCCGTCTTGAAGGGCCACTCGACCTCCGAAGCCTCAACGAGATCGCCGACCTCGATCGGCCCGAACTCAAATACGAGCCGTTCGTTCCGGGCACACATACGCATATCGCCGAGGTCGAGACGGCAAGTCCGGCCGATCTCTTCAGCGCTCTGCGCAAACGCGATGTCCTCCTGCACCATCCATACGACTCCTTCGGAACGAGCGTTCAGCGCTTCATCGATCAGGCCGCTGCGGATCCGCATGTCCTCGCAATCAAGCAGACGCTCTATCGCACCTCGGGCGATTCTCCGATCATCGATTCGCTTGTCGATGCCGCCCGCGCGGGCAAACAGGTTCTCGTGCTCGTCGAGATCAAGGCGCGCTTCGACGAGCAGGCCAACATCCGATGGGCGCGGAAGCTCGAACGTGCCGGCTGCCACGTGGTCTACGGACTCGTCGGCCTCAAAACCCATTGCAAACTGGCCCTCGTCGTTCGCGAAGAACCCGACGGTCTCCGGCGCTACGCCCACATCGGCACCGGCAACTACAACCCCAAGACCGCGCGCCTGTATGAAGACTTCGGTCTGTTGACGTCGAACCTCGAAATCGTCAAGGATCTCAGCGATCTGTTCAACAACCTGTCGGGATTCGCGCAAGGTTCGAAGTATCGACGCCTTATGGTCGCGCCGGCGGACCTTCGAAACGGCTTGCTCGAAAACATCGATCGCGAAATCGCAAACCGCAAGGCCGGCCGCGAAGCCCGCATCCGGATAAAGCTCAACTCACTCGTCGACGAAGCGATCATCGACCGGTTGTATGCCGCATCGCAGGCCGGCGTGCCGGTCGACCTGATCATTCGGGGCATTTGCGGACTCCGCCCCGGCGTTGCCGGACTCAGCGAAAACATCCGCGTGCGAAGTGTGCTGGGTCGCTACCTCGAACACAGTCGCGTGTTCTGGTTCGCCAACGGCGGCGAACCCCAGGTGTGGATAGGTTCGGCCGACCTCATGCACCGCAACCTCGACCGTCGGGTCGAAGCCCTCGTCCGGATCCCGAGCGAGGCTCACACGACCGTGCTCGGCGACTTGCTCGAGAAGTACATGGAAGAAACGACGACGTCGTGGCACCTGGACAACACTGGCGAGTGGGTTCGCCACGTTGGCGAAATAGACATTCAGCAGACTCTGATCGAGCGGTCCAAAGCGCGCCGCGCGCGGAACTAACCGAGTCCCAAAACTAGCTGAGTCCTAAGGCGAGCAGGTTGCGAAGAGAAGCGGCCCTTCGCCGTCCATGAACCTTGCCGTGTCGGGGTTGAAGTCGAAGTCGAGCCAGCCGGTCGGTCCGTCGGTATGCGTGGAGTCCAGCGTCAACAAGTCGCTCATCTGACCCGTTCTGCCGACGAATTGACCCGTCGTCAACTGTTTGCGGAGGGCGATCTGGCGGGTGGCCTGCGGAGCCGAGTCGAAGGTCATGGCGAATCTCAGACTCGCGTTGTCGCCGTCGTCGAACAATGCCCGGGCCCCATAGCGCATCGGCGCCAAC
>JBDSQP010000082.1:0-5452 GCA_039929755.1 Aeromicrobium sp.
ATCGCGAGGCAGGTAGTTCAGCAATCCCTCGGTGATAATCGCCAACCCTTTTGAATGGTCGAGTCGAGCGCACACTGCAGCAAGGCTTGAGTCGCCGTCTGATGCGAGCGCATCGAGAACCTCAACCCGATGATGATCCGTGTTCTCGCCGATTTTTGCGAGCTCTGCCTTCTTGAGGGCGGCCATCTGCGGGAGGTCGGTATCGACGTAGGTGATCTGATCGCCGAAGCGTGCGGCAAACGTATGCCCTCGGGGAGACATACCGGATGCGATCTCAACGACGTTGCCGACTTGACCTGATTCGATTGCGTCGGTCAACAGCGAATCGATCACCGCATGGCGCGACAAGAGCACCTGCTCAATCGTAGGCACCCCGGCGAAGCTGAGGGCTGTGACAAGCGGCTGGGCGGCCCAATAGGCAAGGCGGCCCTCTGGTGTGGCCAGGCTCGACGGTCCCACCCCATGTCGCGCCCATACGTAGCCCGTGTAATAGGCCGTGGGGCTGATCGATTTGGAGCCACGAACGCCGATATTGAGGCCTTGGCGCAATCTTGTGGCGGCAGCGATCAGGGGGTTTTTCATATCTCGAAGCTTAGTGTTTGCCAAATCGCCACCGCGCGCCAAGGACCCGACATTGCGAGAATGCCGGGTCAATCTGTGGTGGTGACGGAGAGTCAGATCACCGCAGGACTGGAAACTTCTTGACCAGTGACGTGTTGATCCAGAGGTGACCCAGGCCCAAAGTGTTGCCGGCCAGGGTGAGGGAGAGGACCGCGATCGAGATGGCACCCAAGAGGTGCTCATCGAGTACCGGATTGTTTTCCGGAGGCATCGCGACGGTCCACATCATGATGTAGAGGAGGGTTCCTCCGACGCCGGCGAGGCGCATGCCGATGCCGAGCGTGAGGGCAACGCCGATTGCGAGGAGGGCGACCATGAACAGGACATTGACCCACATGTCTCCGGCGATCGAGTTGTAGAAGCTCTTGAATGGGCCCTTCGCGCCGAACTTCAGGAAGCCTTCTGTCGGGCTGCCCCCGTTCAACCACGAATCTCCCGACTTTGTCGCATATCCAAAGCCAAATAGCTTGTCGACGAACGCCCAGAGAAATGTGAGTCCAAAGGCGATCCGGAGCAGGCCCAGAGCCTGACGTGCGGTGTCGCTGAGTGCATATGACGACGCTGCCGGATTTCGGGGCGTCGGGAATACGTCATCCTTGAGAATGCCTGTGGTGTGGCTGCCGTTCGGATTGGGGAGGATGGTCATCAGAGCCTTCTTTCATTTGATGTCTCATTAATCCTCTTGCAGAAGGCCACTCAGAAGCAGTATCGAAGGGCCTGACCCTATGGGACCGAGGTCCCGAAGGCTCTGGCTCAGGCCGCCCACATTCCGACACCGGCACCGATGGCCGGCAGCAGCCCAAGAGGCAGGTATGGGGACAGGGGAGAGCGCCCGTGTACGAGTTGGATCGCGACGATGGCGGCGATCCCGATGACTCCGCACATGACGCAAAGACCGAACGCCGACGAAGTGTTTCCGTCCCGGTAGTAGATGTTGCTTGCAATTATCAAGGCGCCCATCGGAAACGAGGTGATGGCGGTGATGAGCAGGGACACGACCCAGTGCTGCACAGCTTCGATCGTCATTTCCTGCCGCTTGCCTTTGCGCTTTTCGACCAGCCTTGAGGTCATCACATCAACTTCCTTCAGTTGGTCGCTGAACGCCGCTTTGTTGCATGCGGGTGTGGAGCCGGCGGGCCTGATCGCCCTGGAGCAGCCCTCGCGAAAGATGATCAGAGCTCAGCACAATGGGCCCGGGCCTGTTGTGTTCTCGTGCAGATGTCTCCGGTCGGCCATGTCGTTGGATCGTTCCGCCGGACGGGGTGAGCAGTTGTCGTGCATGAGAAATCGCGGATGGGGTGTCAGGGAAGATCAGCCCCTCGTTCCGAAGCGTCTCTGCAACGCCCAGTGAGGACAGAACCTCATCATGCCCGGGAACGATTCCCGATAACATGACGGTGATGCCGCGGTGCTCGAGCCTGGTGATTGCATCTCCAAGCACCTGCGCACCCGTCGCATCAAGGGTCGACACTCGTGACATGCGCAAGATGATGACTTTGACGTCTGCGACCTCCGGCAGTTCGAGCAGGAGCCTGTGCGCTGCGGCAAAGAACAGCGGCCCGTCCAGACGGTAGGCGACGATTCGCTCGCTCAGGAGGGTGTGCTCCTCGGCGGTATGATCGCCCGTTTCGAGCGGAACCTGCTCGATGCTCGCGCTGCGAGCAACCGACCGCAAAGCAAGAATGATGGCAACGCCGACTCCAACTCCGACAGCCGTGACGAGGTCCACTGCCACAGTGACTGTGAACGTGAGCACCACGATGATGGCGTCGGAACGTGTAGCGCGCATCAGCGTGCGTATCGATCCTGCTTCGACCATTCTCACGCACGTCGCGAAGAGAACTCCGGCGAGCGCCGCGAGCGGAATGTCTGAGACCAAGGGCGCTGCCGCGAAGATGACGACGAGCAACACGAGGGAGTGGGTCACTGCGGCAAGTCGCGAACTTGCTCCAGCCCTTACGTTCACCGCAGTTCGCGCGATGGCGGCTGTCGCGGGAACGCCGCCGAAGATCGGGACGAAGACGTTGGCGAGTCCTTGGCCGAAAAGCTCGCGGTCAGGGTCGTGCTGTTCGTTGACACTCATACCGTCGGCCACAGTGGCGCACAGAAGGCTTTCGAGGGCGGCGAGCGCGGCTATCGCGAGCGCAGATGTGGCCAATGCGCCGATTGCGCCAAAGTCCATGAAACCCAGCGACGGTGCGGGCAGGCTGCCGGGAAGGTGGCCGAGCGGAGCCAACCCCAGGTCGAATGCTTGTGCCAGCACAGTCACGGCTGCGACGCCGATGAGGGAGAACGGCAAAGCCGGGCGCCACCGGGCGCCTCCGAGCATCAACGTCGCCACGGCGAGGGAGACAACGAGCGGGGCTGGATGAGGGTTCGATACGAAACGGCGTACGGCATCAGCCGCAATGGCCCACACCTTGTCGCCGGCGGCATTCGTGACGCCGAGAGCCGCCGGGACCTGCTGCAATGCGATGACGACCGCGATTCCTGCGGTAAAGCCCTCGATGACCGACACCGGCAAGTAGCGCACATAGCGCCCGAGCCGGGCAAATGCCATCGCTATGAGAACCAATCCGGCCATAAAGCCGACCATCAGCACGCCCGGAACGCCGTAGTGGTGGACGATCGGCACCAACACAACGGTCATGGCGCCGGTTGGTCCGGAGACCTGGAAGTTTGATCCGCCGAACACGGCCGCGACGATTCCGGCGATGACAGCTGTTGCCATGCCTGCCTGTGCACCCAGTCCTGACGCAACGCCGAAGGCCAGAGCCAAAGGCAACGCCACGATCGCTACTGTCAGTCCGGCAATCAGGTCTTGCTTGGGGTTTCGACGCAGCGCCGATAGGTCCGCGCGGGTCGGAAGAAGTTCCCCAGCACGGACAATGGCGTGGCGCCTAAGTTCTTGGATGGAACGGAGGGCGGATGTAGCAGTCACACTGTTTCGACCGACTCACGAAGCTCGGCGAGCAGTCCTTCCTGATCCGTCAACATCGACGCAAGAATGCGGCGGCCGGACAGGAGCAGCTGGGCGACATCGGGAGTGGAAAGCGTGTAGAGGACCTTGGCGCCGTCGCGGGAGGAGGTGACCAGGCCGGCCCGGCGCAGGACACCAAGCTGTTGTGACATGTTCGAGGCTTCGATGCCGACGTCTGTCAGCAATTCGCTCACGGGCCTCGGACCCGCCTGCAAGAGCTCGAGAACGCGGATCCTGACGGGGTGTCCTAGCGTGCGAAACAAGTCGGCCTTTGCCTGGTAGAGCGGCACTGTTCCCATGAATCCACACCCTTGTCTCGGTCGAATTTCGGCATCGCCAATTCCTACTTGCATGATACACGACTTGAAGAATTCTTCAATTACGATATTGTTGAGTTAGCCGAACGACCATTCGCGAGAAGGAATTCATACGCCATGACTGCAACCAGCACAGAATTCAGGACCTTCAAGAGTGAATATCGCTCTCCTCACATCAAACTTCAGTCTTGGGTTGATGAGGTTGCCTCGCTGACCAAACCGGATCGCATCCAGTGGTGCGACGGATCAGACCGCGAATGGACGACACTCACCGACGATCTCGTCGAGTCGGGCACGTTCGTCCGTCTGGATGAAACGAAGAAACCCAACTCGTTCTGGTGTGCTTCAGATCCTGCCGACGTGGCGCGGGTCGAGGATCGCACCTTCATCTGCAGTGTTGACGAGGCCGACAGCGGCCCGACCAACAACTGGATGGACCCGAACGAAATGAAGGGAATTCTTGCCGGACTGTTCGACGGCTCGATGACCGGTCGCACCATGTATGTCATCCCGTTCGTTATGGGCCGCCTCGATGCAGAGCATCCGATGTTCGGCGTCGAAATCACCGACTCGGCCTACGTCGTTGCCTCGATGACCGTGATGGCCAGGATCGGTGCCGGCGTGCTCGCCGCCATCGAGGACACCACGGCCGATTTCGTACCGGCGCTTCACTCGGTCGGCGCCCCCCTCAAGACAGGGGAGGCCGACGTTGTCTGGCCCTGCAATGACGAAAAATACATCGTGCAATTCCCTGAGGAACGTGCCATCTGGTCTTACGGCTCGGGCTATGGCGGTAACGCGCTTCTGGGCAAGAAGTGCTACTCGTTGCGCATCGCCTCGGTCATGGGCCGAGACGAGGGCTGGATGGCGGAGCACATGCTCATCCTCAAGCTCACGTCACCCGAGAATGTCGTGAAATACGTCGCCGCCGCGTTCCCGAGCGCTTGTGGCAAGACCAATCTCGCGATGATCACCCCAACAGTCCCGGGATGGACCGCCGAAATTCTTGGCGACGACATTGCCTGGATGCGTATCGGGGATGACGGCCGTCTCTACGCGGTCAACCCCGAGTTCGGCCTGTTCGGTGTCGCTCCGGGCACAGGTTGGAACACGAACCCCAATGCGATGAAGACGGTGGCGCAGGGCAATTCGCTTTTCACGAATGTCGCTCTCACCGATGACGGCGATGTGTGGTGGGAGGGTATGACAGACGAAGCCCCGGCACACCTCACGGACTGGAAGGGCCGCGACTGGACTCCAGACTCCGATGAGGTCTCTTCCCATCCCAACAGCCGTTTTTGCACACCGATCACGCAGTGCCCGATCATTGCGCCCGAATACAGCGATCCGAACGGCGTCCCAATCGACGCGATCCTTTTCGGCGGCCGCCGAAAGACAACCATTCCGCTCGTCACCGAAGCACGCGACTGGAACCACGGCACGTTCATGGGTGCCACACTCTCTTCGGAGACGACAGCGGCCGCCACGGGCGCAGTTGGCGTCGTACGACGTGATCCCATGGCGATGCTTCCGT
>JBDSQP010000083.1:0-4585 GCA_039929755.1 Aeromicrobium sp.
CAACCGAGTTCTCTAAGGCGTCTGGACGCTCGGAGCTTCAGTTATCGGCCGAGGCCACCCTCGCGGCACTCGCCGATGCCGGGCTGTCGCCGTCGGACGTGGATGGCCTGACGACGTTCACGATGGACAGCACGTCCGAGATCGCGCTGGCCCGGGAGCTCGGCATGGGCGACCTGCGCTTTTTCAGCCGGATCAACTACGGCGGCGGCGCTGCGTGCGGCACGGTGCAGCAGGCGGCCATGGCCGTCGCGACTGGTGTCGCCGATGTCGTAGTCGCCTACCGCGGCTTCAACGAGCGGTCCGGACAGCGCTTTGGTCAGGTGCAGAAGTGGGCGGCCGAGCAGGTCAACACCAACGGCTTGGACAATGCGTGGACCTATCCGCAGGGGCTGTCCACACCGGCAGCCACGGTGGCGATGCAGGCTCGCCGCTACATGCACGAGTATGGCGCCACGTCGGCCGACTTCGGTCGGGTTGCGGTGGCGGACCGCCGTCACGCGGCAACCAATCCGGCGGCGTTCTTCTTCGAAAAGCCGATCACCCTCGAGGACCACCAGAGCTCGCGGATGATCGCTGATCCCCTGCGCCTGCTCGACTGCTGCCAGGAGAGCGATGGAGCCGTCGCGATCGTCGTCACTTCGACCGAGCGGGCGCGCGACCTCAAGGCCGGCGCTGTGCCGATCCTGGCCGCCGCTCAGGGCAGCGCCGCCGACCAGTTCGTCATGTCTTCCTACTACCGCGACAACATCGGCATACCCGAGATCGGCGTTGTCGGTCGCGAGTTGTGGCGGCAGTCCGGCCTGATGCCGTCCGACATCGAGACCGCCGTTCTCTACGACCACTTCACCCCGTATGTCCTCATGCAACTGGAGGAGCTTGGCTTCTGTGGCCGCGGCGAAGCCAAGGACTTCATCGCCGATGGTGCGATCGAGATCGGTGGCAAACTGCCGCTCAACACCCACGGTGGTCAGCTGGGCGAGGCATACATCCACGGCATGAACGGCATCGCCGAGGGCGTACGTCAGTTGCGTGGCACTTCGGTCAACCAGGTGGCGGGCGCTCAGCACGTCCTCGTCACGGCTGGCACGGGAGTGCCCACCTCGGGGCTCGTCCTTGGAAGGTGACCGCTATTGGCGGATGCGGCCTGATGGTCGGGGTCCGTATTCGATGAGTGGTGATTGGGCTGATGTGTATTTGTGGCCGGTGGGGGTGGTCCAGCAGATGTCGCGGCCGTGGGTGATGACTTCCCAGCCGGGTAGGTGTTTGAGGGTGTGGGAGCGCACGCATAGGCCCTGACCGTTGGCGAGTGTCGTCGGGCCGCCAGTGTGGAACGCGATCACGTGATCCACATGCCTGACTGGGCTGTCGCAACCGGGCTGTCTACACCGATCATCCCTATAAGTGATCAGACGTGCGAGTTTGCCGTCGAATCGGCGGCGCTTCTGGTCACAGTCGGTGATGGAGTGGTCGATCGGGTCGGTGTAGAGGCGGCGGATCCAGTGTTGCCCACCAGAACGGATGATTTGTCGGGCGAGGGCTGCTGAGATGGGTCCGAAACCTGTCATGTGGACCGGGTTGTCGTCGGTGTCGAGGAGTTGGCTCATCGTCATGACCAAACCAATCTCAACATTCACTGTCTTTGGGGTGGTGGTGTCGGTGAGTCGGCCAACGAGCTCATCGCACATGACTTGTCCACGGGTACGCCCGTCGCCATCGGCCCTTGCTGTCCTCGCCGCCGCGTCGAGCGCTTTGTAGGCGGCAAGCATCAGTTCGGCCGGACCTCTCGCGTGCAGGATGGCGTTGCCGTCGCGGTCGGGAAACAGGGACACGTGCCGGTCCGCCCGGTTGGCCTTCTCCCGCTCCCGTGCAGCAGCAGCATCGATCCTGATCGTCGCCCGCCTTGCCAGGTCGCCTGCCATGCGGGCGGTCAATCCGTCGAGACGCTCGTCAAGGGCGTCGTCGAGCAGAACGGCCTGGTCGGCGTCCAGACCGGTCGACTCACGGACCACCAACCTGGCGGCCTGTTCGTTGATCCGCCCGGCGGCGAAGGTCGCGGCGACTTTGGGGAGCCGGGCCAGACCGACGGCGAACCCATACTGGGTGCCTGCGGCGCCCGGGGAGATGTTGCGGGACATGGCGAGTTCACCAATCACAGACAACGAATGGTCGCCACGGCCCAGTGTCATCTGTCCTGCTCGCAGCGTGTCGAGTCCAGCGATGTGTTTGGCCTGCTCGGCTTGAGCCGCACGGACGATGCGATCACAGGCCGTGATCGCATCAATGCGGTCGGCTCCCATCACATCGTCATGTGGATCAAAATCATGGCCACGCACGACCTGAAGCAGGTCCTCGGCGGCCACGTTTTCGAACATAAAACCACGCTAACGGCCGGGTCAGACAGTCGAATTGCTCCTGAAACAGGCCGCGGATTCTCGGCCCCAAGCGATGCTTGGTGGACTCAGCCTCGGCGGGTGACGAGGCAGTCGCCCAACGCGGGACGACCATTCTCATCGGACAGGGCATCTGCGACAGCCACAGTCACGACTATGCCTTCGGGCTCATCCCACGCTTTGATCGACAGAGATTCCCCCGGGAAGACGACCCCCGCGAACTTGGCACTGAAGCCGCCGACAGCGGTGGCATCCCCGTCCAGCAGGAGTTCGATGACCTCGCGCAGCACGATGCCGTAGGTGCACAGCCCGTGCAGGATCGGTGCCGGGAAGCCGGCTGCCTTCGCGAACGCCGGATCCGAATGCAGCGGATTGCGGTCGCCGCAGAGCCGATAGAGCAGCGCTTGCTGCGGTGTGACGGTGTAGGTCGTGGAGGCGTCCGGCGCCCGGTCAGGCACGCCGATCGCGGTGCTCGCGCCCCGGTCGCCACCCCAACCGCCCTCGCCCTTGACGAAGATCGAGGAGCGTACGCGCCACAGCTCGGTGCCGCCGGGATCGGTGGCAACACCTTCCTGCCAGATCACAGCAGCCTTGCCCTTGTCCCAAACGTCAACGATGCGCGTGGTCAGCCGGGCCGATCCGGAAGTCGGCAGCGGTCCGCCGAGGTGGACCTCCTGGGCGCCGTGGACGACTTGGGAGAGGTTGATGTCGCACCCAGGCAGGTCAAGGCTCGGCGGCTCGGTCGCGTGAAACGACGGTGCCACAACGGCGAAGCTTGGCAACACCTGTAGATCTTCGCCATCGAGCGTCCAGCGCAATGCGTCGGCGGACATGTTGTCGCCCGGTTGGGATCCTGCGCCGACGGCAAGTTGGTAGAGCAACACGTCGCTGCTCGTCCACGAGAACTCCTGGGTGCCGACCTCGGCACCGATCGCAATGTCAGGATTGATCGGCATTGGCGATGTCCTCCGCGGCCAGATAGCCGAAAGTGAGTGCGGGCCCGATCGTGGCGCCCGGGCCGGCGTACGTATGTCCCATGACCGCCGACGAGCAGTTGCCCGCGGCATACAGCCCGTCGATGACGGAACCGTCGGGACGCAGCGCCCGAGCTCGTTCGTCGGTGACGATCCCGCCTTTGGTGCCGAGGTCGCCGGGGACGATCTTGACCGCATAGAACGGGCCCTGATCGATGCTGTGCAGTGAGGAGTTCGGCTTCACCTTGGGGTCGGCGTAGTAGCGGTCGTATGCACTCTCGCCACGGTGGAAGTCCTCGTCGACTCCGGTCTTGGCGAACCCGTTGAACCGGGTGATGGTCTCGGCCAGAGCGTCGGCTGGCACTCCGATCTCCTCGGCGAGCTTGTTGAGTGTGGGGGCCTTGCGCACCGTGCCGGATTTGAGCCAGCGCCCGGGGAACGGCTGTCGCGGAGAGAGGCCCGCGAAGAGGTACCGGTTGCGATAGCGCTGGTCCATGACTAGCCACGCGGGCACGTGGGAGACGCCGGTGGCCTCGCCCGCGTAGATCTCATGGGTCGCCTCGACATAGGGGAGCGCCTCGTTCATGAACCGTTTGCCAGCCGAGTTCACGATGATCGAGCCGGGGAGGTTGCGCTCCGCGAGACAGAACCACGGGCCCGAGGGCAGCGGGATTGTCGGCCCCCACCAGGCGTCGTCCATCAGATCGATAGCGGCGCCCACCGCGACGCCGGCCTCGATGCCGCCACCGGTGTTGCTGGCGGCTCCTGTACTCCAGGCGGCCTCGGTGGGGGAAGGAAGGTATTTCTCCCTCAGAGCGTCATTCTGTTCGAAGCCACCCGATCCGAGGATGACTCCCCGACGGGCGCGGATGACGACCTCGGCGCCGTCGCGCTCGGCACGGACGCCGACCACCCGGCCGCCTTCGATGACGAGTCCAGTCAGGGCGGTTTCGTAGTGGATCGGCACGCCAGCATCGATCAGGCCCTTGCGCAGGCTGATCGACAGCGCATTGCCCATGGCATACATGCGCTGGCCACGAAGCGAGCTGATCATTCGCTTGAAAAGCACCCGCATCATCGTCAGCGGGCCGCGGATCGTGCGAAGCCCCAGGCTGATCTTGCGGAAGTCGGCCTGGGTGACGATCAGATTTGCGGGTGCCTTGGCGTATGGGGGGTGCAGGCGCTCGAGCTCGGCGCCCAAGATGCGGCCGTCCATCGGGA
>JBDSQP010000084.1:0-3837 GCA_039929755.1 Aeromicrobium sp.
AATTCTCGACCGACGTTGTCATAGTCGAGGAAGAGCTGGGTGTTCATGATGGCGTGCGGAAATTTTTCACCTTCGCGTTTGCGATAGGAGTACGCCATGTCGAAACCGTCGGTGAGCAAAGCGTCGACGAGTGAGCGAGAGGCGTCCACGTCTCCGTGGAGGACGAACGTCGTGTCCTGTGGCAGTCCCCAATAGTTGGGGTTGCCCTGCTCGTTCACCATCGTGAAGGGATGAACGTCGAGGTCGCCATAGGCCAGCACGCAGAACGGAGGCACCACTTCCTCACGAAAGTTCTCGTATTGATCGTCGCCCCACACGATCACTAGATCGGGTTCGAAGTCATCCAAAGCACTGCGGCATTTCGCGAGGTTCACCCGCAACGCCTCTCGATGTCGGGCGGCTGCGGCGGTGCCGTCGTCGTCGGACCACTCGGCGACCATCGACGCCGGCCAGTTCGCGGTGTCCTTCGCCTCGTCGGGGATGTCGGGGTCCTGCAGCGTCCAACGAAGCACTCCAGCCATGTGCTCGTCGTCGCCGATGATCATGGGGTAATGGGTCATCCCAAGACCGAGGAATGCACTCATGTCGGGAACCTTTCTCTTTACGAGTTCGACGTTTTCGGATGGAGCACTCGGCCGGCAGGCTCTTCGTGTCCCGCGCCCAAACGACTCGGCGCACAGTCGAGACAATGATGAAAGTAACTGCGCAGCGACACCTTCAGTGGACCTGGTTCCAGTGGCCAGAAAAGGGTGGCGCGGATCGGCGTCATCAACTGACAGTATGTATTATGCATATAGACTGCAAGATTTTCGATGAGTCCTCGCAAGTCGCGGGCTGAGGTCGTCGCCTCTCAGGTGGAAGACGAGATACCTGCACGAGGCGTATGGTTGCGTTGCTCACCACACGGCTGACCCGCGCTGTTTACGGTTACAACGACGTCCTGCGTCACACCCGATCGGTGCACGTCGCCATGGTTGATGCGATCGAAGAACGAGACCGCGTGGCATTCGACAAATTGCGTGTTCTGCACGGCGAGGATCTCGAACGAGGCTCTCACCTCGATCGAAACGAAGAATGAGAGAGACGACATGACCTACGTCATCACCCAAAACTGCTGCAAGGATGCGAGCTGCATATCGGTGTGCCCGGTCGACTGCATCCGTCCAGTCGGGGGACCGGGCGAGTTCACCGGCGCCCAAATGTTGTACATCGATCCAGAGTCGTGCATCGACTGCGGCGCATGCGTAGAGGAATGTCCCGTCGACGCGATCTATGTCGACGCGGACTTGCCCCCTGCGCAGGAGCGGTTCAAGGAAATAAATGCGGCCTACTTCGAGCGGCATCCGCTCACGCCCGTCACGATGCCGCCCGACAGAAAAAGACTCTCGGTCAAGCCAGGCTCGCTTCGCGTCGCAATCGTCGGCGCCGGCCCGGCGGGGTGCTATGCAGCGCAGGAGTTGATCGCGATCGACGGCGTCGAGGTGAGCGTCTTCGAACGTCTGCCCTCTCCCTATGGACTGATCCGCGCTGGTGTCGCCCCCGACCATCAGGACACGAAAGCCGTCGTCAGGATGTTCGATGAGGTGCTTAGCCACACGCGGGTCGCGTGTCACTTCAATGTCGAGGTCGGCCGAGATCTACGCCATAGCGATCTCCTGGAACACCACCATGCCGTCATTTACGCCGCCGGCGCCTCCACGGGCCGGGAACTGGGCATCGTCGGCGAGCACCTGGACGGCAACTACGCGGCCGCCGACTTCGTCGCGTGGTACAACGGCCACCCCGACCATGCCAACGATTTCTTCGACCTGACGGGGCAGCGAGCAGTGATTGTCGGCAACGGCAACGTCGCACTGGACGTGGCAAGGGTCTTGTTGATCGGCCGGGACGAGCTAGCCAAGACTGACATCGCGCAGCATGCTCTGGAAGCGTTGTCCAACAGCATGATTGAGGAGGTCGTCATATTGGGGCGTCGAGGCCCGCGAAACGCAGCGTTCTCAGCGGCCGAGTTCCTTGCTTTGGGATATCTCGACGGCATCGACGTTCTCATCGAAGGAGGCGACTTGGATGACTGTGCTGATGACGATGTCGAAACCGCGCTCAAGTTGCAGATCGCACGAGAGTACGCACAACGGCCGCATGCGAGTCAGAAGCGGATTATTTTCCGCTTCATGACATCTCCGGTTGAGATCGTCGGCTCTGACCGTGTCGAAGCGCTGCGGGTGCTTCAGAAGCATCTCGACGCGGACGGTACCGAGAGCCCCGCGGATGTTTCGAACTCGAATCTGATTGATACATCGTTGATTTTGCGCTCAACCGGCTACAAGGGTTCCCCCATCGACGGCCTGCCCTACGACCCCGTCAAGGGTGTCGTGCCCAACAATGACGGCCGCGTGATCGCCCCGACCGGCGAACCTTTGAACGGCGCTTACGTCACAGGCTGGATAAAGCGTGGACCGCAGGGCGTGATCGGCACCAACCGTGCCTGCGCCGAGCAGACGGTTGCTCGACTGTGGGAGGACTTCAACAACGGCGAACTATCCGGCGACGTCAACGCACGCGGCACGCTGCAGGTGCTGTTGGCGGACAACGGCGCAGACCCGATCGGATGGACGGGTTGGCAGGCGATTGACGCGATCGAGCGTGCGCGGGGTTCGCAAGCGTCTCGGCCGCGAGTGAAGTTCGTGGCCATCGCAGACATGATCGCGGCCTCTAAGTCTTGATCACCGAACCCGAGCGCACCGGGTCCACGGATTCTGTCGAAATCTGTTGCCTCTCTTGACTTATCACGTTTAGCGGCCCGAAAAATACGGCAGCTTCTCCGTAACGACATCGAAAGGCTCATACAAATGCACGACATCATCATCGAGACCCATGTTCGGCAACCATGGGGGACCGCCTGAGTCTCAACTAAGCCGATGCCCACTTACACAAAGAATCGGACAGACCCGGTCATGGCTGCCCGGGTCCGGCCAGCGCCTCGAGTTGACCCCTGCCGACGACGCAGCAACGGTCGACGCCGCGACCAACGCGGGCTGACGTCCATCTGGCCCAGCATGAGAGGCCCGGCCCGCCCCGAACACGGGCGGCCGGGATTTCTCACGCTGTCGGCGGACCCTGCACGCGGTGCGTGTCGATCCACGCTTGATCGCGCACGACGCGTTTGAGCAACTTGCCGGAGGCGTTCCTCGGCAGCATGCTCACTAATTCCACGGAGGTAGGGCACTTGTAGCCGGCCAGATGCAGACGGGCGAACTCCACGACTGCCTCGGCGGTCGTCGCGCCGTCCTCGGTCGCCACGACCGAGGCCTTCACCGTCTCGCCCCCGCTCGGGAGAGTCGTCGTGTCCAACGAACTCGCAGACTCCTTTCGTCATCGCGATCCACCACACCGATGTCGCCATCGATCGCGAGGAAGCGGCCCTCGGTGGATGCCGCCTCGCTTCACCGGTGCTTCTTTCGGAGAAACCGATTGCCGCTCTCTCGATATCGGTACCGAAAGACAGCTTTCAGCCCGAATTGCTCGCCCCGCAGTGCGTACCGCGGCACTGGCATTGGGCCGACTGCTCGCACGTGCTGCTTCTGCCGAGCGCGACCCGCGTTGAGCGTCAGCGGTTCCCGGCGGTCAGGAAAGACGCCACCAGTGCGTTGAACTCCGCAGCGTGTTCGATCTGGGTCCAGTGGCCGCATCGCCCGAACATGTGCAAACGCGCGTCGGCAATCAGCTCGAACAGACGGGTCGACGTCGATCGCGGGATCACTTGGTCCTCGCGTCCGTGCACGATCAGGGTCGGGCAGGTGATGGCACGGATCGCGTCGTCGTCGGTCACCATCGCAT
>JBDSQP010000085.1:0-5687 GCA_039929755.1 Aeromicrobium sp.
ATGCTGTTGCCACGTGCCGAGGTGTCCGCCGAGCGCATCACTGAGGTTCTCGAAACCGATCCGAGCGTCGTCGCCGCCGAGGCCGCCCGGCGTCACGATGTCGTCCACGGGCGAGTCGACGTCGTCAATGCCGGTTTCGTCTATCCGGGCGCCGAACAACCGGTCCTCGACGGGGTGAACCTCATCGCCAGGCCCGGAGAGACCACCGCGATCATCGGTTCCACGGGCAGCGGGAAGTCGACGCTCCTCAACCTCATACCCCGGTTCTTCGATGCGACGTCCGGATCGGTCAGTCTCGACAGCGAGGACGTACGCGAGCTCGTGCCCGACGACGTATGGGGCTCAATCGGCCTCGTTCCCCAGAAGCCATATCTGTTTACCGGCACTGTCGCTTCCAACCTCCGCTACGGCCGTCCCGAGGCCACAGACGAAGAACTGTGGGAAGCCTTGACCACGGCGCAGGCCAGGGACTTCGTCGAGGCAATGCCTGAGCAACTCAACGCCCCGGTCGCCCAAGGCGGCACGAACCTCTCGGGCGGCCAACGCCAGCGCCTCGCAATCGCGCGGGCCCTGGTCAAGAAGCCGCGCATCTATCTGTTCGACGATTCGTTCTCGGCGCTCGACTACGCCACCGACGCGGCGTTGAGACAAGCAATGATTCCGGCGACCCTCGACTCGTCCATCGTCATCGTCGCCCAACGCATCAGCACGATTCGCAACGCCGACCGCATCGTCGTTCTCGACGAAGGCAAGGTTGTCGGCACCGGCAAACACGCCGAACTCATGCAGGACTGCCCGACCTATCGCGAAATCGTTCTCTCACAGATCAGCGAGGAGGAGGCCGCATGACCACCCCACAAAACTGCTCGCTGCGCTCACACTTTCGCGGGGACCCCGGATGAGCGGGCGCGATCCCCTGAGCATGGGAGTGGCACCCCAAAAGGCGAACGACTTCCGCGGCTCGATGCGTCGCATGCTCGGGTTGCTGTTCCTCAACCGCATACTCGTCTCGTCGATTTTCGCCTTCGGTGTCGTCGCCACGGCGATGACCGTCATCGGGCCAAAGATTCTGGGACATGCGACCGACATCGTGTTCACCGGTTTCATGTCCAGCCAGTTTCCCGACGGTGCCAGCAAGGCTGATGTCGTCGCCTCGCTCAGGGCCAAGGGCGAGGACCGCATTGCGTCGATGGTTCAGGCAATGGACATTAAACCCGGTTCAAGTATCGACTTCAACGCCCTCGGCTGGGTTCTCGTCGCAGCGCTCGTGCTGTATGTCTTCGCGTCGCTGCTTATGTGGACCCAGGGTCGGCTGACGACCGTCGTCGTTCAGCGAACTGTCGCTGACATGCGCAACGAGGTGGAGTCCAAGCTCGGTCGGCTGCCGCTGGCCTACTTCGACAGCAAGCCACGCGGCGAGATCATGTCCCGAACCACCAACGACATCGACAACATCGCCACGTCGTTGCAACAGACGATGAGTCAGTTGCTGACGTCATTCCTCACCATCGTGGGCGTCCTCGTCATGATGCTGCTCATCTCGCCGCTGCTCGCGATCGTCGCCCTCATCACCATCCCGTGCGCGATCTTCATCACTCGAGTGATTGCGAAGCGCTCGAAGCCCCAGTTCATTGCCCAGTGGTCCGGAACAGGTCGCCTCAACGGTCACATAGAAGAGGTCTTCACGGGCCACGAGATCGTCAAGGTCTTCGGTCGCCAGCAGGAGGCGCGCGAAGCCTTCGACAAGCACAATCAGGCCGTCTTCGAAGCGAGTTTCCGGGCGCAGTTCATCTCCGGCATCATCCAGCCGGTGATGATGTTCGTCTCCAACATCAACTACGTGGCGATTGCGGTCATCGGCGCACTTCGGGTGGGATCGGGCGCCATTTCGATTGGTGACGTGCAGGCCTTCATCCAATACTCGCGCCAGTTCACCCAGCCGCTCACGCAGCTCGCGTCGATGGTCAACCTGCTCCAGTCCGGCATAGCGTCGGCCGAGCGTGTCTTTGAATTCCTCGACGAGTCCGAAGAACTTGCCGAAGAAGCCCGGGTGCCCTTCCCCGATCCGATTCGTGGGCGCGTGGCCTTCGAGAACGTGTCATTTTCCTACAAGAGCGACGAGCCGCTCATCGAACATCTCGACCTGGTGGCCGAACCCGGCCAAACCATCGCCATCGTTGGTCCAACGGGCGCAGGCAAGACAACGTTGACCAATCTCGTTCTGCGCTTCTATGACGTGCACGAGGGCCGCATCACTCTCGATGGCGTCAACATCGAAGACGTCCCTCGCGGCAAGCTGCGCGAAAACTTCGGCGTGGTCCTCCAGGACACCTGGCTGTTCAAGGGGACGATCCGCGAAAATATCGCCTACGGGGCCCATAGGGCCAGCGAGGAAAAGATCGTGGCTGCCGCGACTGCCGCATATGTCGATCACTTCGTCCGTACGTTGCCCGACGGCTACGACACGGTCATCGAAGACGAAGGCACCAACATCAGCGCAGGCCAGCGCCAGTTGCTGACGATCGCTAGGGCCTTCCTTGCCGACCCGGCGATCCTCGTCCTCGATGAGGCCACGAGCTCGGTGGACACCCGGACCGAAGCCCTGGTTCAGAAGGCCATGGAGGGGTTGCGCACGGGTCGCACGAGTTTTGTCATCGCCCACCGCCTGTCCACGATCCGCGACGCCGACACCATCGTCGTCATGGAGAACGGTCAGATCGTCGAGCAGGGAACTCATGGCGGCTTGCTCGCCGCCGGGGGAGCGTATGAACGCCTGTACGCCTCGCAGTTCGCCGGTTCCCTCGCCTGATCCGTTTGCGTCGTAAAGAATGGGGCTCATGGGCCACATCCTTTATGAGACCGCGGACAGTGTCTGCACGATCACGTTGAACAAGCCCGAGAGCCGCAACGCTGTCGATGGCCTGATGGCGAAGGCGCTGCGGGAGGCGTTCGAAGCGTTCGAGGCCGATGACGATCTGGAGGTCGCTGTTCTGACTGGCGCAGGGGGAACCTTCTGTGCCGGCGCGGACCTCACCGCCGTCGCCGACCCTGCTCGTCGTCATGAGCTTGACCCGACCGGCGGCGGGACCGGACCGATGGGCCCGAGTCGTATGGCGTTGTCAAAACCACTTATTGCCGCGGTGCCGGGCTATGCCGTCGCCGGCGGCCTTGAGCTCGCCCTGCTTGCCGATATGCGAATTGTCGAAGAGGACGCGACCCTCGGCGTCTTCTGCCGGCGTTGGGGAGTTCCCCTGATCGACGGCGGAACGGTCCGTTTGCCAAGGATCATCGGCATGGGTCGCGCAATGGACCTCATACTCACGGGGCGTCCCGTTGGTGCCCACGAGGCGTTGCAGATGGGATTGGCCAACAGGGTCGTTCCGATCGGCGAATCCCTCTCCGCAGCCCAAAAGTTAGCCGCCTCGATCGCCGCGTTCCCGCAGGCCTGCATGCTCGCTGACCGCGCTTCAGCCTACGTGCAGTGGGACCTACCGCTCGACATCGCGCTGCGGGCAGAAGGTTCCGCCGGCGTACCGATTGTGTACGCCGAAGGAGCTGCGGGCGCTCAGCGCTTCGCCGACGGCGCCGGGCGTCACGGTCAGTTCCCCTCGTGAACCCGGTCCCCGCAGGCGCCCGATTGGAGCCGCGGCGCGGATTCTGGCAGAATGACCCATTGCGTCTGATTCATCACCGGACCCTCTCATCCGGAGGCGTTTCAGATCCATCGATTTAGTCGCGTCCGCGTCCCCACACGGGCAAGCAGATCATCATCCACAAGTTCTAAGGGAGACACCACAACCGTGGCAGTCAAAATTCGTTTGAAGCGTATGGGCAAGATCCGTACGCCGTTCTACCGCATCGTCGTTGCCGATTCGCGCACCAAGCGCGACGGACGTGTCATCGAAGAGATCGGCACCTACAACCCCAAGGCTGACCCTTCGGTCATCACCGTGGTCTCCGAACGCGCCCAGTACTGGCTCGGCGTTGGCGCACAGCCGACCGAATCGGTCGCTGCACTGCTCAAGCTGACCGGCGACTGGGAAACCTTCACCGGCGAAAAGCAGACCCGGAAGCTCGAAGTCGCCGCTCCCAAGCGCGACAAGGCCGACATCTTCAATGAAGCCCTCAAGGATCTCCACGCCGGAGAATCCAAGGCCGATGCGACGACCAAGAAGGCTGCCGCCAAGAAGGCTAAGAAGAAGTCCGACAAGAAGGCCGAAGAGGCTCCTGCCGCTCCTGTCGAAGAGGCGAAGGTCGAAGAGGCTCCTGCCGCTGAAGCCGCTCCTGTCGAAGAGGCGAAGGTCGAAGAGGCTCCTGTCGAAGAGGCGAAGGTCGAAGAAACTCCTGCCGCTGAGGCCACCGAAGAAACAAAGGCCTGATCTTGGCTACTCCCATTGATGACGTGATCGAACACCTCGTCGCCGGAATCGTCGAACATCCCGAGGATGTCAACGTCCGCGCGAAGCAGGGTCGCCATGGCGAGCTCTTCGAGGTGCGAGTTCACCCCGAAGACCTCGGCAAGGTCATCGGTCGTCAAGGCCGCACCGCGACGGCGATCCGCAAGGTCGTCAACGCCGTTGCCGGCAAGGGTGGGGCTCGCATCGACTTCGTCGATGTGGATCGCCGCTCCTAAGAAATCATGAAGGTCGTCATCGGCCGCATCGGTCGTGCCCACGGCATCCGAGGCGACCTCGGTGTCGACATACGTACAGACGAGCCGGAGCGCAGATTCGCGCCTGGCTCGTCTGTCTTGTATGACGGCGGCACTCTCATGATCGTGGCCGCGCGTCACCACAGCGGCAGGCTGATCGTCCGTTTCAAGGGCTTCGATGACCGTACGGCGGCCGAGACGCTTCACGGCAAAGTGCTGGAAGTCGACGTCGACACCACCGAATCGCCCGATGATCCCGAAGAGTTCTACGACCACCAACTGGTCGGTCTCGAGGCTCGTGCCGGCGACCGCAAGATCGGCACGGTGACCCAGGTCATCCACATGCCCGAGCAGGACTCGCTGGCGATCAAGACCGATGAGCGCGAGATCCTGGTCCCGTTCGTGCTCGAACTGGTGCCTAATGTCAACGTACGAGAAGGCTTCCTGCGCATTGCCGACCTGCCGGGTCTGATCAATCCAGACGATGCCGACAATGCGGCTCCGGACGTGCAGGACAAAGCGTGAAGATCGACGTAATCTCGATTTTCCCCGACTACCTCGCGCCGCTGGAACTCTCGCTCGCCGGCAAGGCGCGTGCGGCGGGTCTGCTCGAGATCGAAGCACACAACCTGCGCGACTACACCCACGACAAACATCGCAGCGTCGACGACACTCCCTATGGCGGAGGCGCCGGTATGGTCATGCGTCCGGGACCATGGGGGGACGCGCTGGACGCATTGGCTTCTGAGGACGCCATCGTGATCGTGCCGAGCCCTTCGGGCAAGCCGTTCACTCAGTCCGATGCTGCCCGACTTGCCCAGGCTTCGCACTTGGTCTTCGCCTGTGGTCGCTACGAAGGCATCGACCAGCGAGTCATCGACAACGCCGCCATCACTCACACCGTCGAAGAGATTTCTCTTGGCGAGTTCGTCCTCAATGGAGGGGAGGTCGCCGCCCTCGCCATCATCGAAGCCGTCGTGCGCCTCATTCCCGGCTTCATGGGCAATCCGGAGTCTTTGACCGAGGAGTCTCATGG
>JBDSQP010000086.1:0-3526 GCA_039929755.1 Aeromicrobium sp.
CGAGGCCGCAGCGAGAGTTTGCGGGCTTCGCCCAACGACAGGATCGCCACCATCGTGTCGTCGGTGCGACCGCGGCCGATGCGGTCGCCGTGCCACGCGACACTGTCGCGGCCATCGCGGTAATAACACAGGCCCGCGGTTTCGAAGCCCTCGCCGAGCTCAGACGCATAGTGCGAGTTGAGCCGATCACGGGCGGCCTCGAGTATCGGATCAGGGAACTCATCGCGCGATCCGTAGGAGCACACGAGTCGCGGCACATCGACGACCCTGTCGTACATCTCCCGTTGCTCGGCTCGCCACGGAACCTCGGCCAACAGCTTCAGGAACAGGTCATCGGATCCCGTGACCCACCCGGCGCGTACGTCGACCCAGGCGCCGTAGGCCAACGACTGCCGCTTCACCGTTGGCCCCAGCTCACCGACCTCCGTCGCCTGGCCGGTGTCGAGAAGCGATCCCTGGAAGTAGTCCTCCATGACTTCAGGGTACGCCTATTCGAACATACGTTCTGGGTATCTGCTTAACGGCAGTAGACTGGTTGTGTGAATGAAAGCCATCCGAAGCCGGGCGTCGATTATCCGGTGACGTATCAGGATTTGCTGGCGTGGTTTCCCGATGATGAGTCGTGTCTGAACTACCTCGCCAAGCTGCGGTGGCCCGATGGGTTCGCTTGCCCCAAATGCGGCTCGAGCGAGTTCTGGCGGACCGGCAAAGCGTTATGGATGTGCCAGGGGTGCGCGCGCAAGACGTCGGTGACGGCCGGCACCATTTTCCATCGAACGCGCACCCCGCTGTCGACCTGGTTCGCGGCTATCTGGTTCGTCACATCCCAGAAGAACGGCATCTCAGCCCAAGGCCTGCAGCGGGTTCTGGGCTTCGGTTCCTATGAGACTGCGTGGGCCTGGATGCACAAACTTCGACGCGCGATGGTCAACCCCGGACGCGATCTCCTGCGCGGGGTCGTCGAGGTCGATGAAACCTTCGTCGGTGGTGTCAGTGCAGGCCGACCAGGTGCCAGCAGCGACAAGATCGCCGTAATGGTCGCGGTCGAGAAGGTCGGCGGCGGTCGCAAACTAGGCCGGATCCGACTCGAGGTCAACGACAAACCCGGCTCGTTATCGCTCATCGAGTTCACCAAACGAGTCGTCGAACCCGGCGCTTTGATCCGCACAGACGGTGCACGATCATTGCGCAAACTCAGCACCCTGGGCTACTCACACGAATACATCAACGGCTACGCCGCCGTCGATAAAACCGAGGTCCTGCCCGGGGTCCACCTTGTCGCGTCACTGCTCAAACGATGGTTCATCGGCACCACCCACTACGCCGTCGCTGAGCACCAACTCGGCTACTACCTCGACGAATTCACCTTCCGATTCAACCGCCGAGACTCAGCCAGCCGAGGAATGCTCTTCTACCGACTCATGCAGCAAGCAGCACACACCGAACCGCATCCCCTCCGGGACCTACTCGACCCCGAAAACAACCCGTACTTCACTTAAGCAGATACCCAGAACGTATGTTCTAGTACAGGTCGCGGCGCTTGAGACCCACGTATGCCAGAAACATAAGCACGGCCGCGACCGTGAGTTCGGTGAGTATCGGCACCAGCCGGAAGTCCGCCCCGGGGAGCAATGGCGTGTGCCTGAACGGCGAAATGTCGTTGACCCAGTTCGGCAGCTTGAACGCCTCGCCGAACATCATGACCACAAGGCAGAAGACGAGCGCCACCCAACTGACGACCGCCAGTCGGGGTGCGAAGCCCACGAACACATACGTGACGCCGGCGAGGATCAACACGGCAGGTATGTGCACCAGTGCGGCAGCCGTGAGGCGCCAGATCTGCGAGCTGTCACCGATGATGAGCCCATAGCTGATCCCGGTACCGACGCCGGCCGAAGCGACGACCACCACGGACCCCAGAACTGTCAGGGCGAAATGACTGGCCGCCCAAGTTCGGCGTGGCAATGCCGTCGACAACAACGCTTCGACACGTCCCAACGATTCTTCGCTGCGCAGTCGCAGCGCCGAGGAGATCGCAAAACTTGAGCCGATCAGGGCGAGCATCAATGCCGTCGTCGAATAGAAGGAAGCAACCAGATCACCACCGCCCTGGGCGAACATGTCCTTCGACAATTGCGAATCGCCCAGGAGGTCTCCGACGTCCTTGCCGATCGAACCGTAGGCGATCCCCATCAGGAAGAGGCCAGCAGTCCAGCCGAGCACGGTGCCGCGCTGCAACCGCCAGGCCAAGCCGTAGGCACTGTTCATCGAGGCACCACCGTGAGCCGGCCCGGGCCTCGTCGGCCACACCCCGGCACCGACATCGCGATGGTCGAGCACCCGGAACGCGACGTAGCCGATGACTGCCGTCGCCGCAATGGACACAAGCGCCGGCCACCAGATCTCGCCGGCATAGGCTCGCATCGCCTGGCTCCAACCGATCGGCGAGAGCCATGAAAAGAAGCCATTCCCGATGTCGCCGATTGCCCGCAATGCGTAGGACGCGGCCATGACCGCACCGACGATCCCGTACATCGAGCGGGCACTCTCGGTGAGTTGGGCTGCGAGCAGCGCGACAGCCATGAACACAAGCCCCGCGAGTGCGCACGCCAACCCGAGCGAGATCGAGCCCGCTGCTGGCAAGCCGTATGCGATCAGGCTCCCGGTTATCCCGAAGCCGAGCACGACATTTGCCAGCGAAACGACTATGACGGCAGCGAACACGGGCGCATAGCGGCCGACGGCGCCGGCGCGGATCATTTCCTCGCGGCCGCTCTCCTCTTCGACTCGCGTGTGGCGGGCGATGAGGAACATGCTCATGAGGCCCGCAAGGATCGCGCCGAATGCACTCGCCTGCCAGGCAACCTGGCCGCCGACTGTGTTGAGTGCACGAGCGGGACCGGACATCGCGATGATGGCAACGTTGTCCTGCATACTCGCCGCAGCCTTGTCGAACTCGGCCTGGGTCGCATACAGGCCTTTGACGCTGACGGCCTGTGACCAAAAGAGGATGACTCCCCCGAGGAACCACCACACATATGAATAGCGGTCACGCCGCAGGAAGAAGGCGACGAAGGTACGGGTGCCTGCAAATGCGTTCATGCCGACTCGTCGATATCGCTGGTGATGATTTCGTCGCCATAGTGGCGGAGGAACAGCTCCTCAAGGGTCGGCGGCTGGCTGGTCAGGCTTTCGATACCGAACCCGCCCAGACGTTGGAGCGCATCGCCAAGCTTGACGCTGTCGACCTCGAAGCGGGCACGGTTGCCCTCCACCACAAGGTCGTGGAGTCCTTCGAGCGAGTCGAGTCCCGCCGGCGGTTGGGACGTCTCGACCGAGATCGATGTACGTGTGAGGTGGCGTAGCTCGGAGAGTGTCCCGGTTTCGACCGTCTTGCCCACACGAATAATGCTGACCCGATCACACAGGGCTTCGACCTCGGCGAGGATGTGGCTCGACAACAGGACGGTGTGACCGTCGTCCTTGAAGTCGTCGACGTAATCCTGAAAGACGGACTCCATGATCG
>JBDSQP010000087.1:0-2468 GCA_039929755.1 Aeromicrobium sp.
ACATCGCCGCAAACTACGGGCTCAGGCCCGGACCGTTCCTGCTGGGAGCCGCGTACACCGCCCTCGGTATGGGTCTCTCCGTGCTTGCCGTAAAGGAAACCCACCATCATGTGAGGCTCGAAGCCTCCGGTCACGTCATCGCCCACGCCGGGGCCGATGCGGAACTGAGTAGCAGTGAGGTCTTCACCCTGACCAGTTTCCGGGACAGATCCCTCTCCTCGGTCAGTCAAGCCGGCATGGTCAACAACCTCAACGATGGCCTGGCCTGGGGGCTGTTTCCCATCCTCTTTGCCACCGCCGGACTGACCATTGAACGGATCGGCATTCTGGCAGCCGTCTATCCGGCCGTATGGGGGGTCGGCCAGCTTGTTACCGGCACTCTGTCCGACAGATATGGCCGCAAGGTGTTCATCGTCGGCGGCATGTTCGTCCAATCCGTGGCCCTGGCCCTGGTCGCATACGGGGTCGGCTTTGGGGTCTGGCTCGCCGCCGCCATCATGCTCGGTGCCGGAACAGCGATGGTCTACCCCACACTCCTAGCCGCGGTCGGCGACGTCTCCCACCCGGCGTGGCGCGCACGCTCGGTCGGCGTCTACCGCCTGTGGCGCGACAGTGGCTTTGTCGTCGGCGCACTGCTCTCCGGCATACTCGCGGACTCCTTCGGTATCCCGACGGCCGTCGCCGTAATCGCTGCACTCACGGCCGGCTCGGGAATTGTCGTGGCCGTGCGGATGCGTGGAACCGACCACCTGCCAACAACACCGGAGATCACAATAGGCACCTGAGTCTGTAAGACTTGCGGCAAATCAACGGGCACACCGGCTGACCACACGCATCCCGAAACACTACGCACCAGGAGTCTCCATGAGTTGGAAACCAGCCGATATGCCCGACCTGATCGGCCGGACGGTGATCGTCACAGGAGCGAACTCGGGGATCGGGCTGTTTGCCGCACGAGAGTTTGCCGACCACGGTGCGACTGTCGTGCTGGCGTGCCGCAACGCAGAGTCGGCCCAAGAGGCAGCTTCCGACATGGCCGGTGCTCCACGAGTGGAGAAGCTCGACCTTTCATCGCTGGCATCCGTGCGGGACTTCGCCGAACGCTGGGACGGTCCGATCGACCTATTGATCAACAACGCAGGTGTCATGACGCCGCCGAAGCATCGGCTCACAGAGGACGGAAACGAACTCCAGTTCGGCACCAATCACCTTGGTCACTACGCCCTCACCGGCCTTTTGCTGCCGTCGCTCCTCAAATCACATGCCCCGAGGGTTGTGACGGTGGCATCGCTCGCCCACCACAATGGCAACGCGTCGGTCCTTGATGGCAATCCTGAAGAGTCGTACCAACCCGAGCGCGCCTATGGCAACAGCAAACTGGCCAACGTCCTGTTCGCCCGCGAACTCCATCGCCGGGGATCGGAGGCTGGGTCTCCCCTAACTTCGACAGCGGCACACCCTGGTATCTCGGCGACTGGTCTTGTCGCCGACCCCAACGGCATGGGTTCAAACCGGCTCGTGCGTGCCACCGCGCCCTATTTCATGCCGATCCTCTTCCAGTCCGCCAAAGCCGGCGCGAACCCCACTCTGTACGCGGCGACGGTCGCTGAAGCCGGGTCTTACACCGGGCCACAGCACCTGCGTGAGACCCGCGGACCAGTCGGCAAGGCCAAACTCAGTAGGTTCGCTCGCGACGAAGACCTCGGACGCAAGTTGTGGGACATCAGTGAGCAGACGACCGGGGTCAACTTCAATTTCGGCTGAGTCGACGGCGGATGAGTCAGCCTCGCCACGCATAGCGGTGTTCCGGTCGCCCGGTGGATCCATACCTCAGGGTCAACTCAACTCGACCATCACGGGTGAGGTCTGCGAGATACCGCTGAGCTGTCCCCCGCGAGACGCCGGTTGCTTCGGCAACACCCACAGCGGTCATGGCGTCATCGGCTTCACGCAATACTTCGCCGATTGATTCGGCCGTCACCGCAGATCGGCCCTTGCGGTATGTCGCCGTCGGTGAATCACCGGCCCGCATCGCTTGAAGGGCCTTGTCGACAGAGGTCTGGTCGAGCTCGGCATCACGGCCGAGCATTGCCCAGAAGCGGGAGAAGGCCTGCAAACGGTCGATCAGGACACTGGGCGGGAACGGCTTGAGGATGTAGTTGACGGCACCGTGTGCGATTGCCCGGCGTACGACTTCGGCATCCTCGGCGGCACTGATCAGTATCGTCGCGGCTTCGAGCCGGCCGATGATCGAGAAACCATTGGCGTCGGGCAAGTATTCATCGAGAAGCACAAGATCGGGCTTCAGTTCCCCGGTGGACTTGAGTGCTTCGGCCGCCGTATGCGCCAGGCCGACGACCTCGAAGCCGTTGACCTGGCTGACGTATGCGGCATGGAGCCGGGCCACCCGAAAATCATCGTCGACGACAAGGACCCGAATCATGAGTCAACTCCCTCGAACAACGTGT
>JBDSQP010000088.1:0-7170 GCA_039929755.1 Aeromicrobium sp.
CCGGTGGTCGCGGGTTCAAGCCCCGTCGTCCACCCCACGGTTTGCCCCGAAATTCCCTGCGAAATTGCAGCGAGTTTCGGGGCAAACGCGTTTCCGGTCCAACTTCACGCAAACGTCATGCGAACAGTGGCGAATGTGTGTGCAGGTCAGCCGTGCGTGACGGGTACGACGTCGGCGGCGCCCAAACGCGCGGCGTCCGCGGTGGCATCGTCGGGCATCGTCTGACTCTCGCGCTCTGCCTCGACCCGTTTCAAGTAGTGGTCGACCTCATTGGCCTTCTGCGAGGCGTCCCAGCCCAGCACATTTCCCATGAGTTCGGCTACTTCTTCGGCCACGAGCGTGCCTCGGTCGAAGGTCTCGATAGAGATGCGCGTACGTCTCGCGAGCGCGTCATCAAGGTGGCGGGCACCTTCGTGTGACGCGGCGTAGACGATCTCGGCACGCAAGTAGTCGTCGGCGCCTGTAAGACCTTTACCGAGATCGGGTTGGGCCTTGATGAGGTCGAGCACCTCGCTGATGAGCGAGCCATAGCGGTGCAACAGGTGCTCGATGCGGCCAACGTGCAACCCGCTCGTTTCTGCCAACATCCGCCGCTGGTTCCACACGGCCTCGAAGCCGTCGGCACCCAGGAGAGGCACATCTTCAGTGCAGCACGAAGGGACCTTGCGGGACATTTGCCGGGAAAGGCCATGGACGGCGGCATCGATCGAGTCCTTCGCCATGATCCGGTAGGTCGTGTACTTGCCGCCCGCGATGACCGTCAGACCCTTGACGCTCGTCGAGACCGCGTGCTCGCGCGACAACTTGCTCGTGGCCTCGTCCTCACCGGCGAGCAAGGGACGGAGACCGGCATAAACGCCCTGCACATCGTCATGGGTAAGCGGGACTTCGAGCACCTTGTTGACGTTGTGCAACAAGTACTCGATGTCGCTGTGACTGGCGGCCGGATGGTCCTTGGAGAGAGACCAGTCGGTGTCCGTCGTTCCGATGATCCAATGCTGACCCCACGGGATGACAAAGAGGACCGATTTCTCGGTACGCAAGATGAGCCCGGAGTCTCCACGGATGCGATCGCGCGGCACGACCAGGTGAACACCCTTGCTCGAGCGAACGTGGAACTGACCGCGCTCGCCGGCGAAGGCCTGGGTCTCATCGGTCCAGACGCCGGTCGCGTTGACCACGTGGCGCGCGTGGATGTCGAACTCCCTGCCAGTTTCCAGGTCCTTGACCGTCGCGCCGGTGACGCGGTCGCCCTGACGCAGGAGCGCGATGACACGCGTACGACTGGCGACGTGCGCACCGTAGGCCGCGGCCGTTCGGGACAGAAACATCGTGTGCCGGGCGTCATCAACTTGTGCGTCGTAGTACTGGAGGGCGCCGACCAAGGCGTCCTTCCTGAGCGCGGGCATGATCCGGCGGGCGCCTCTTCGCGTGAGGTGAATGTGGTGCGGGACGCCGCGAGACCGGCCCGACAGGAAGGCGAGCGAGTCATAGAGGGCGACGCCCGACCCGGCATAAAAGCGTTCCCAGACTCGGTGGGTCAGCGGGTAGAGGAACGGCACGGGATGCACGAGGTGCGGGGCAAGCTTTTCGAGCAGAAGACTACGTTCGCCGAGTGCCTCAGTGACCAGGCGGAAGTCGAGCATCTCGAGATAGCGAAGACCGCCGTGAATGAGTTTGCTGGACCGGCTTGACGTTCCGGATGCGAAGTCGCGGGCCTCGATGAGCCCAACGCTCATACCGCGCGTCGCCGCGTCGAGGGCGCAACCACCACCGACCACGCCACCGCCAATAACGAGGATGTCGAGGGTCTCTGCCGCCATTGCCTCAAGGGCCGCCTGACGGGTTTGCGGGGAAAGGGCAACGGATCGCATCCGCCAAGTTAATCAGCCCCCGTGAATCGTGTACCGACTACTCCACATCGACCCAGTCGAGCGTTCGGGTCACGGCCTTTTGCCACTGCTTGTAGCCCGCTGCACGCTGCTCGTCGGTCCAGGTCGCGCTCCAGCGTTTGGACTCGTTCCAGTTTTCGCGGAGCTCATCCTTTCCGGCCCAGAATCCGACCGCCAGACCGGCTGCATACGCGGCACCCAGCGCGGTCGTCTCGGGAACTTCGGGGCGGCTGACGTCCACGCCGAGTATGTCGGCCTGAATCTGCATACACAGTTCGTTGGCGGTCACCCCACCGTCAACCTTGAGTGTCTGCAACTCGACTCCGGAGTCCTTTGCCATCGCGTCGACGACATCCTTGGACTGGTAACAAATGGCTTCGAGCGCGGCGCGGGCGATGTGTGCATTGGTGTTGAACCGCGAAAGCCCGACGATGGCGCCGCGGGCATCCGAACGCCAATAGGGCGCGAACAATCCCGAAAACGCGGGCACGAAGTAGACCCCGCCGTTGTCCGCAACCTGGCGAGCCAGGGATTCGGACTGGGCGGCTCCGCTGATGATCCCGAGCTGATCCCGCAGCCATTGAATTGCCGACCCGGTCACGGCGATCGAGCCCTCGAGGGCATACACGGCTGGCTGGTCGCCGAATTTGTAGCCGACCGTGGTCAGCAATCCGGCGTTGGACTTCACGATCTCTGTTCCGGTGTTCAACAGTAGGAAGTTGCCGGTGCCATAGGTGTTCTTGGCCTCGCCGGGCGCAAAGCAAACCTGACCGACCAGCGCGGCGTGCTGATCGCCGAGGTCACCGGACAGCGGCACTTCACCGGCGAAAGGCCCGTCGGCCAGCGTGTGCCCATAGACCTCTGATGAGGACCTGATCTCGGGAAGCATCTGCCGCGGAATGTCGAAGAAACCGAGAAGCTCGTCGTCCCAGTCGAGCGTTTTCAGGTTCATGAGCATCGTTCGGCTGGCGTTGGTCACATCGGTGACGTGGACACCGCCGCGATAGCCGCCAGTCATCCACCACAGCAGCCACGTGTCGGTGTTGCCGAAGATCGCGTTGCCTTCGTCAGCAGCTTTGCGGACACCGTCGACGTTGTCGAGGATCCACTTGATCTTGCCGCCGGAAAAATAGGTCGCCGGTGGCAGTCCGGCCTTGGCACGTATGACGTCCCCTTTCCCTTCGCGTTCGAGTGCGCTGGCGATCCGGTCCGTACGTGTGTCCTGCCAGACGATCGCGTTGTAATAGGGCCGTCCGTTGCGCTTGTCCCAGACCACTGTGGTTTCGCGTTGATTGGTCACGCCCACGGCCGCGAGGTCGCTCGCATCGAGGTTGGCCTTGCGGAGCGCCGACTGAACGACAGCCGACGTGCGTTCCCAGATCTCGGTCGGGTTGTGTTCGACCCAACCCGCCTGGGGCAAGATTTGCTCGTGCTCGAGTTGATGCTTGGCGACTTCCTTGCCGTCATGGTCGAACACCATGAACCGCGTCGACGTCGTGCCTTGATCGATTGCACCAACAAACTCAGCCATGCGCGCCAGCCTAGCGATTCCCCTAGGCTGAATTCATGCCTTTGCCCTCGCAGCAGCCGGACGACGAAGACAACTCGATTTTTTCGATCGACTCAGAGAATTCCTTGTGGTCGGTAGCATCGACGGGTTCTATTTTGTCAGTCGGTTCTGCCGGATCAATCATGTCGATCGGCTCAGTTGGATCGATCCTCTCTGTAGGCTCGGCCGGATCGATCCTGTCCATCGGGTCAGCCGGGTCCATCCTGTCGATCGGCTCAGCCGGATCTTTTCGCTCGATCGTGTCGCTGGGGTCGAACCGAGCGATCGGTGGCATCGGCCTCGACGGAGAAGTGGACCAGCAGCCCCACTCAGGATCCTCGAACAAGGCCGCCGCAACTGCCCTGGTGGCAGTCGCGGCGGTTGTTATCGCGGCAGGCTTTGCTCATCGCAGAGCAAAGGACCGCATCAATAGTTAGAGGATCTCGCCGTGGACCTCTGAGTGCGGCACGCTCGGGATCGTGCCCAAGAGGCCCTTCTGGAAGTCCTCGAATGCCTGCAGGACTTCGGCCTTGGTGTTCATCACGAACGGTCCTGCCCATGCGATGGGTTCGCGGATCGGCAAGCCACCGAGGATGACGACCTCAAGGGCCGGATGGCGGCTGTCCTGAGTCTGGTTGGCACCGACCGTGATCGTTTCACCGTGACCGAGAACGGCCAGCTGACCCGAACCGATCGGCCTGCGCTCCTTGCCCACGTAGCCGTCGCCGGCCATGACGTAGACCAGCGCGTTGAAATCCGGACGCCAAGGAATGATCATCGACGCGCCGGGAAGAACAGTCGCGTGCACCATTGCCATCGGCGTCTTCGTGCTGCCGGGTCCCTTCACCCCGTCAACCTCGCCCGCGATGATGCGAATGAGCGCACCGGCATCGGGGGTTGAGGCCAAGCCGACTTCGCTGGCACGCAAGTCCTGGTAGTGGGGCGCGCTCATCTTTTCGGCGCGCGGCAGATTCACCCAGAGCTGGAGGCCATGGAAGAGGCCACCCTTCTGGACGAGCCACTCCGGAGGGGCCTCGATGTGGAGCAGGCCTGAGCCGGCGGTCATCCACTGCGTGTCGCCGTCGGTGATCGAACCGCCGCCGCCATGGCTGTCGGCATGGTCGAATACACCGTCGATGATGTAAGTCACGGTTTCGAAGCCGCGGTGCGGGTGCCAGGGCGTGCCCTTGGGCTCTCCCGGCGCATAGTCGACCTCGCCCATCTGATCCATGTGGATGAAGGGATCAAGGGCGCGCTTGTCGACGCCTTCGAACGCGCGGTGAACGGGGAAGCCTTCGCCCTCAAAGCCCCTGGGGGCTGTCGTCACGCTGATCGGCGCACGATCTTCGTGGTCGGGCGTTGCCGCAATGACGCGGGGCAACGCGGTCCAATCGGCAACGGTTACGGCTGGCATGTCCAACTCCTTTTCGTTCTGGTTTCAGAGTAGTTTAACCATCAACTAACTGCAAGTATTCCCACGACTCGTTACGGTGATCGTATGAGCGAGCGTGTGGATGTGGCGATAGTCGGCGGCGGACACAATGCTCTTGTGGCGGCGACCTATCTCGCCCGCGCAGGGCTCAAGACGGTCGTCCTCGAACGGCTCCCCCAAGTTGGCGGGGCTGCGGTCAGTGTCCAGGCATTCGAAGGCGTGCCCGCGCGCCTTTCTCGCTATTCCTACCTCATCGCACTGTTCCCCGAGGAGCTGATTTCCGAGCTCGGCCTCGAATTGGACCTGCTGTCCCGCGCGACCGCCTCTTACACGCCCTACGGCTCTGGCGGCCTTCTTGTCGAGACCGGCCTCGCCGGGGAAACCCGGAAGTCGTTTCGCGCCCTGACAGGTTCCGACTCCGAATTCGACGCCTGGCAGGCCTTCTACAGCGAGGTGTCGACCGTCGCTAAGGCGATCGTGCCAACCCTGCTGCAGCCGCTTCCACACATCGGCGACCTGCGCGATCAGGTCGAGATGGCGATCTGGACGGACCTGGTCGACGAGCCGATCGGGAAGGCCATCGAGAGGCGCTTTGCGAACGACATCGTCCGCGGAATCGTTGCCACCGATTCCCTGATAGGCACATTCACGTCCGCCAACGCCACATCCCTCATCCAGAACCGGTGCTTGCTCTATCACCTGATGGGCAACGGCACCGGCGAGTGGCGGGTTCCAGCGGGCGGTATGGGGGCGCTGACCAGCGAGCTCGAGCGGGTTGCAATCGCTGCCGGGGCAGAACTTCGTACCAACGCCGAGGTCAACAGAGTCATCGCTCGCGACAACGGGGTGACAGTGGCCGGAGACGGCTTCAGCATCGAGGCCGACCGGTTGCTGAGCGGCGTCGCGCCATGGGTGCTCGCCGGGCTTCTCGGCGAGTCGTTGCCGGTGAAGCCGCAAGGCGCCCAACTCAAGATCAACCTGCTCGTCGACCGTCTGCCGGCGCTCAAGTCCGGAGTCGATCCGGCCATCGCGTTCGCGGGAACACTCCACGTCGACGAGTCCTACGAACAACTCGAAACGGCCCATGCCGAAGCTGCCGCCGGTCGAGTTCCGTCAACCATTCCGGGCGAGATCTACTGCCATACGCTCACCGACCCGTCGATCCTCAGCGCCGAACTCCAGTCCTCGGGCACACATACGCTCACCTACTTCGGCCTACACACGCCGCCGGAAGTGTTTGCGGCACCCGGTTCCAAGGAACTCGCTCTGAGCCGAGCGATGCACGGCCTCAACGCGTATCTTGCCGAGCCGATCGAGTCGGTTTTGGCCAAGGACGCAGACGGCAACCCGTGCATCGAAGCCAAGACCCCACTCGACATAGAAGAGGCCCTCGGTATGCCGGGCGGCAACATCTTCCATGGAGATCTCAGCTGGCCGTGGCTCGAAGAGGATGAGCACCCGCATGATCCTGCGCACCGGTGGGGTGTCGCCACGAACCACGCTCGCATCCTGGTCTGCGGAAGCGGCGCGCGGCGTGGCGGCGCAGTCAGCGGCATCGCCGGCCACAACGCCGCCCACGCCCTGCTCGCCATCATCGGCATATAAGGCACACACTCCCCTCCGAGATCAACCGGCGAATCTGGTCCGCAAAGTGTCCGGTTCCGCTAGCCTCCGAAGATGCTCAGTTGGAAGCCTCTCGTGGTACTCACGGCTATTTCGGGCCTTGCGATCTTCCTGTTCAAATCCGACTACGTCAGCCTGCAAACTGCCGCGACACCGACAGTGTTTGCCGATGTCCTCGATGAGACGATCGGGCGGGCGAGGGCCGCCACGATCGGTGACATGGTGTTTTCCGCGTCCTACGGAACGCTCGGACTCCTGGCGTTCCTGGCACTCGATCCGGGATTCCTTGGGAAGCTGGGCGCTGGACTCGCCGTGGCGGCCGCGCTGGCCGACGAAGTGGAGAACACCTTCGTCATGGCCAACATCGCTCACGTCGAGACGCTCAAACAGGGCGCTGTCGACGGAATGCTCCTGGCAGGCACGATCAAATATGCCCTCATCGGTGCGGCGTTCCTTGTGCTCCTTGTGGCGCTCCTGCGACGGTCACAAGCCCACCGCAAGGCCTGAGGTGGTGCCACTTCGGCATACACGACGGGGCCCGATCGCGCCCTGCCGACGCGAATTTCATGGAGCCCAATCGGGCTGATACATTTACACCTGCTTTCGCGGCATTAGCTCAATTGGCAGAGCAGCTGACTCTTAATCAGCGGGTTCGGGGTTCGAGTCCCTGATGC
>JBDSQP010000089.1:0-3227 GCA_039929755.1 Aeromicrobium sp.
GTTCGGGGTGCGAGAAGGCCTCACTTCTCGCGAAGCCTGGGACGCCTATCCCGACGAAATGCGCGCCTGGGTTACTGGCGACGACATTGCCATGCCCGGAGGAGAGACCTATCGCCAGGCGGGGCAACGATTTTCAGAGGCGCTCAAAGACATCGAGCGCGAGCTGGACGGCGATCGTCCTGTCGTCGTCGTGGCCCACGGAGCGGTGTTGAGGGTCGGCGCTTGCACGTTCGTCGGAATCGAGCAACAACATTGGCGATCCTTTGGCGGGTTCAACAATTGCGCCTGGTCTGTCCTCGAAGAATCATCTTTTGGTGACCGAAAGATCTGGCGTATTACGGAGTGGAACGCGGGCACTCTGCCTGAGCCGGTTCTCTCCGATGACACCTGACCCGGTTTTTGGTCGCTGAGGCCGTGCGGTTAGGATCGGACTGCTCGATTTGATCTTCCCCCGTGGATGATCTGCGGGGCATTGGCGCAGTTGGTAGCGCGCTTCCATGGCATGGAAGAGGTCAGGAGTTCGAATCTCCTATGCTCCACCAGCACTCGGTACATCCGGCACAAGGTCGGCCGCAGCGCAATTGCTAGGTTGGTTTGGTGCCTCAGCCCGAGCCATCCAGACATCACGCCCCGATCCCTTCGATCTCGCGACAAGCCATTGTCATACCCGTCATCGTTGCGGCAATCATCCATTCATTTCTGGTGATGCTTTGGGTGATGCCGGTCAATCCGTTCCGTGATGCCGTCGGTCAGCAGCATCTGGCGAACTACATCGATCCCTATTTCGCGCAGTCGTGGTCAGTCTTTGCGCCGGTGCCGCGACGTCAGGGTGAAAGCGTTGTCGTGCGCGCCTACATCGGGATACCTGGCTCCCCGTCGGGCAAGTCAACTGAGTGGTTCGACATAACTTCCGATGAGGACAAGCGCATCAAGTTTCTGGTCAACCCTTCACGAATTCATTCCGCGACTCGGAGACTCGGCGGCAATATCAACACACTGATGGCCCGGTACAACGCCGAGCAACAACGACTTGTGGCGGCCGACTTCGCAAGAACTTCACGATCGCGCCTGGGCGAGTTGCTCAACGAGTCGAACAGTGCGGGTGAGCCAGGCCGCCTCAACACGGAGAGCTATCTGCGAAACGACGAGATGATCACCCGGTTCGGCACGTTGTATGCGACAGCCAGGTGGGGCAAAGGCGTCAGCATGGTCGAATTCAAGGTGGGGCGCCGTGATGTGCCTGCCTTTGCTGATCGAAAAAGGACCGACCTGCGAGAGTTGCCTTTTCGGTACTACCTGATCGGATGGCGCAAGGCCATGCCCGGCAACACCGATGCGCAGGCAGCGTTCGACAGTTACGTCGCTAAGGCTTCGGCTGTGGCAACACCGGGGAGGTCTTAGTGCTCAACTACTTCCGCGACCTCTACGCGGCGGGAGCTCAATGGCTGTTCGAGGACAAGCGTGCGCTCCGAGGAACGGCCCTCGCGCGGATCCTTGCGGGGACATCCGTACTCGGCATTTTGACAACGAACTTCCGTGCCCGCGACATTCTGTTCGGCCAAGGCTCCGTGTGGAACAAGCCACTCCAGGATCTGAGCCAGTTCGCCCCGCCGCACATTCCGGCACAGATGGGCAACACAGTCTTTGGCCTCTACTACGTGTTCGTGATGATCCTCGCGCTGTTCTTCGTTTTGGGCTGGCACACGCGGGTGGTTGGTCCACTGATGTTGATCGGGGAAGTCTCGATTATTGCGCGCATACCGGTGCTCGGTGATCAGGGCGACAACATCCTTCGTATTGGACTGTTCTTGTTGCTGTTCATGCAGACGAACGAGTTTTGGTCCCTCGATGCAAGGCGCCGTGCCCGGAACACCGCGGTGCCCCAATTCGTGCTTCCCCGGTGGTTCTCGAATGCCATACACAACATCGCGTTGGGAGTGCTCGGATTCCAACTCATCATCATCTACATCTCCGCGGGGATGTTCAAAGTTCAGGGTGCTCTGTGGCAGCACGGCACAGCGATCTACTATCCGATGCAGCTGCAGGAATTCAAACCCTTCCCGTTCCTGAGCGACTTCATGACACACTCCGGCGTCATGGTGGGTCTTGCCACCTATGTCGTGGTGTTTACACAGCTCTACTTCCCGTTGATGCTGTTGAGAGTCACGACGCGTCGCATTGCGATCGGCTTGGTGATTCTCTTCCACGTGTCGATTGCTGTGCTGATGGCCTTGCCGTGGTTCTCACTGACATTGATCGCCTTCGATGCGATCTGGGTCAGCTCGTCAACCTATATCGCGATTGAAGACTGGCTTCGTCCGAGGATTAGTCGGTTGGCGCACGCTTCTGCCCAGTAGCTACGGCAAGTCGAATTCGACCCAATTCCGCGTCTCGTCTGACTGGTTTTCGCCGTGACTTTTCCACTAGGGTCTCGTTGAACAAGAAAACTGTGACGATAGGCCGGTCCGGTTCGAGAGTCCATCACGTGGGGGTAAATATGCAACACAAGTCGGGGAAATCCAGGGCGCTTCTGACAGTTGTTGCCGCGGTGGCATTGGTCATGATGTCTCCTGGCGTGGCGTCAGCTGACGAGGACCCTGTTGGCACAGTGGTTGATCAGGTCCAGAAGAAGACCATCAAGGTGATCCAACTGGTCAAGCCCCCGGCACCCGCGACGCAAGAGGCGGTGGCTCCGCCCCCCTCTTCGGATTCGGATTCGCCCGGCAACGAAACGGTAGATCCCACGGCGCCCGACCATGGCTCGGCAAAGGCCGTCGATACCAAGATCGGCGCTACGAAGTTAGCCGAAGTCGGCAGCAACGACGCCTCGATATACGACGATCACAGCACGACCGCCGACTCCACCCTTCTGGCCCTCGGGGGTCAGGAAATCCTCGGCACTCATGCCGACTCCAATGGAGAGAACGTGAGTCACTTCGGCGACCCGCTGGCCCCGATTTGCGTGAACACCGGCGGAGCCGTTTGCCTGCAGATCCTCTACGCCGATGCGTATGCCACCGATGACGGCACAACCTCATTTTCATCCAGTCAGAGCGGCATCGCCAATGTCTGTGTCGGAGGGACGAACCCCGACCCGAACACTCCGTGTACCGGTCCCGTCCATGCGGGAGCACTCAACAGCGCAGGCCAGGCAACCCGCGACCAGAGCACCGGACAAACCACTGCTACGTCGACGTCCGACGTCGCAGGGGCTTGTGTAGTCCCCA
>JBDSQP010000090.1:0-1767 GCA_039929755.1 Aeromicrobium sp.
GCCCGAACCCAAAACGGTCAAGCACCGCATTCACCTCGACGTGTTCGCCCACTCCCTCGACGAATTTTCTGATGCACCGAGGCTTTCCGGTGATGGGCAATTTGATTGGCGGGTGATTGCCGATCCCGAGGGCGGCGAGTTGTGCGTGTTCACCCGTGACAAGCCGCCGGCATACAAGCTCAAGGATCTCGTCGTCGACGCTGCCGACCCCGTGGCGATCGCGCAATGGTGGGGCGATGTCATGGGCGGCAAGGTTGTCCATGACGACGGCTATTCCTATCTCGACAAGGTCCCGGGTGTCCCGTTCGACGATATCGACTTCCTTCCGGTGCCCGAGCCCAAGACCGTCAAGAACCGCATCCACTGGGATGTGACGCTTGAAGGCGATACGACGATCGATGACCTCGTGGCCAAGGGTGCCACCGTCATTCGCGCTCAGGACGACGAGGATCACTGGACCGTCATGGCCGATCCCGAGGGCAACGAGTTCTGCGTCTTTGCACCCTGACCAGTGGGTTCGAGAGGCGACGAACCCCTGCGGTCGATAGTGTTGACGCCAGATTGGGGTACACACATGGTCGCGCTGAACCTGAAAAAGGACGTTGTCACTTTGACAGCGGCCCTCGTTGACATCGAATCGGTCAGTCTCAACGAACAGCAGATCGCCGACATGGTGGAGACCCAACTCAACAAGCTGACACACCTGACCGTCGAGCGAGACGGTCACACGCTCGTCGCCCGCACCGAGCTTGGCCGTGACCAGCGGGTAGTCATCGCCGGTCACCTCGACACGGTGCCGGTGAATGACAACCTCCCGTCGCGTCTCGACGGCGACATCCTCTGGGGGCTTGGCTCGTGCGACATGAAGGGGGGCGTTGCTGTCGCACTGAGGCTCGCCCAGACCGTCAAGGCGCCGACCCGGGACGTCACTTACGTCTTCTATGACGGGGAAGAAATCGCCCACGAATTCAATGGGCTCGGCCGCATCGCCCGGGAACGCCCCGAACTGCTCGCAGCCGACTTTGCCATCCTGATGGAGCCTTCGGATGCCATCATCGAGGCCGGCTGCCAGGGCACAATCCGGGCCGACATCATCACGCGTGGTGAGCGGTCGCACTCGGCGAGGTCGTGGATGGGCGAGAATGCGATCCACGCCGCGTCACCGATCCTTCAGCGCCTTGTCGGCTATGCGTCGCGCTGGGTCGAGATCGACGGACTCACATACCGCGAAGGTCTCAACGCCGTCGGGATCAGCGGTGGCGTCGCGGGCAATGTGATCCCCGATGAGGCACGTGTGACCGTCAACTACCGTTTTGCGCCTGACCAGTCCGAAGAGCAGGCCATCGAGCATTTGCATCAGGTCTTCGTCGGCTTCGAGATCGAGGTCACCGACTCAGCGCCGGGCGCGCTGCCCGGCCTCCATGTCGAGGCGGCTGCCGCGTTTGTTGCTGCGATGGGTGGCGAACCGAAGCCGAAGTTCGGATGGACGGACGTCGCACAGTTCACGCAGCTCGGTATCCCCGCCGTCAACTACGGCCCCGGCGATCCGATTCTCGCGCACAAGGCCGACGAGCACGTGCCGATCGCCCAGCTCATCGAGATCGAAGAAAAGCTCAGGACCTGGCTGACAGCCTGACCTCAAGCTCATCCGCGCCCGGTGAGTCAGCGAAGGCGTTTGGCGACGACCGGGATGACGATCGCGGCGGCGGCGAGGTGCGTGACCATGAGAGTGACCCGGGTTTCCGCTGCGGCTGAAACCAACAGATC
>JBDSQP010000091.1:0-2780 GCA_039929755.1 Aeromicrobium sp.
AGCCTGCAGGAATTCGTGACTGACAACTTTCTCTCCGAGGCAGTTGTGCGCGAGCGGATTGCGTCGGCAGGCGTCAGTGCGCGGGCAGGTGCCTGGCTCATCGGAGAAGGCCACAGTGAGCGGGTCGTCCACGAAGGTTCGAAGATTCTCTCTGGTGCCCTTGCCGCGGTGAAGGAGTCCGACGTCGCAGCAATTGTCGAGGAGGCGTTGATACCGCGACTCAAGGAAGAGCCACTCAGTCCGGTTGTCGGCCAGTTCCTGTCAGAAATCCTGCAAGACAATGCCCACAAGGGGCTGGTCGACCTCGTCATCAATGAGTTGCATCGCTGGCTGACACAGAACGCCGATGAGTTCGCCCGCATAGTTGGCCAGCGCGCGCCCTGGTGGACGCCGAACTGGGTTGATGAGCGGGTCATCGAGCGTGTGCGTGAAGAGGCTCTCGATTGGGTAGCGGAAATCAGGGACTCGCCACATCACCAGGCGCGCCAGGCGTTGAATCGTTTGTTGGCCCAATTGGCCGAAGACCTGCAGCACAACCCCGACACAATGGCGCGCGCCGAACGGCTCAAGGAGCGCGTGTTGGCACAGCCGCAAGTGGCAACGACGTCAATCGCGCTGTGGGACGCGCTGAGGCGCGCATTGATCGGGTCGTTGAATGATCCCGACGGTTTGCTTCGGCGCCGTGCTAAGGAGGAACTGCACGAGCTCGGCAACCGGTTTATTGATGATGCCGAGTTCTCCGGACGCGCAGATGCGGTTCTCGCGGATGCGGCGGCGTATGTCGTCAACAACTATGGGTATGAACTGGCGACGATCATTTCAGCGACAGTCAATCGTTGGGACGGCAAGGAGACTGCTGCGCGGATCGAATTGCATGTCGGTCGCGATCTTCAGTTCATTCGGATCAACGGCACCGTTGTCGGCGGACTGACGGGGCTCGCAATTCATACGATTTCGACTCTCTTCTAGCATTCGCGAAGTCGGCGCTTGTTCACAAACTGTGGACAAGGTGTGCAAAAGGAGCGGTGCCCTGTGGGTGATGCAGGTGACTCTGTGGACAGTCAAAAGATATCGCGAAAATAGCAGAAATAGTTTTGAAAAACCCTTGTGCGGGGTGGTTGCTGGGGATAGAAATGACCTACGCAATTCCTTCGGGAAAAGCGGGAACGGATTTCGATTCGAACCTATGGTCAGCGACGCAAGTCAATGACAGCCAGTCGGTGATGCGACAGGTGGGCGAGAAGAGGAATTCGGGACTGAGAGAGACCATCACACTCGATCAAAAGCGAAGCCCCGGGAAACTCATACTTTCCCGGGGCTTCATCCATTCTAAGGGAAGTTGCCTGGCGGATAAACATCGTGTGGGCCGCTTCACATCGAAACGGTCGAGGTCGATGCGGTAGCTGGGGCAGGCGTTTGCTAATCTTCTACGGCTGCACAAACGCTCGTATATGAGCTTGTCCGGGTGGCGGAATAGGTAGACGCGCTAGCTTGAGGTGCTAGTGCCCGCAAGGGCATGGGGGTTCAAGTCCCCCCTCGGACACACAGTTGGTAGACAAAGCCCCAGGCCTGACCTGGGGTTTTGTGTTTCCGCGACGTGCGTAGCAGTCAGATTGTGCCCCCTCAGGGTGCACATTCGGCCGGCCGAACCGTTGGGGACGAGCGTGAAACCGGAGGGGGACCGGTTTCGGTCGGATTGTCGTTCGAACTGTCGGGAATTGCGGGAGTCAGGACGACCCTGGCAGTGTCTCCTCTGGCGTCCGAGCCAATGGTGCGCCGATCGACCGGATCGGCGGCGCAGACGCGCCCACGACCAGCCACGGCCTCGTCCTCTGAGGCACGACGATGATCCGGTCGGAGTGATATCATCGAATCGATATCGGAGGTGACTATCGTGGAGCAGATCCTGATCCGCAATCTTCCCGCGGGAACCAAGGCCGCGCTCAAGGCTCGTGCCGCACAACATCGCCGCTCGGCTGAGGCTGAGGCACGCGCGATCCTTGCGGGCGCTCTGGAGCGTGAATCCCTGACTCTCGTGGACTTGCTGGCCAGCGACGAAGGCGCCGACATCGACTTCGAACCCGAACGACTCGGCCTGACCGCCCACACCCCTGAGCTGTGACTCCTCGGCGCGAAAGCTCGGGGGAGCGGTGAGGTACGTCCTAGATACCAACGTGGTGTCTGCGCTGCGGGTACGGGGACGTAACCCATCGGTCGAGAACTGGGCGGCATCGGTTCCGGTCGTCGACCAGTTCGTGACCGCTACAACGGTCAGCGAGATCGAACGTGGCGTCATCGCCAAGGCACGGTCCGACTCTGCGCAAGGCGAGGTGTTGCGTCGATGGTTCGAGGAGCGAGTGCTGCCAGCCTTCGCGGGCCGGGTGCTGCCGTTCGACCTGGCAGCTGCACGAATCCTAGCCACCTACCGCGTCCCCGAACACGCCCCGCTGGACGACGCTTTGATCGGCGCGGTTGCCCAATCCGCTGACATGACCGTCGTCACCCGCAACACCCGTCACTTCGAACCGCTCGGGATAGCCTGTCTCAATCCGTGGGGCGAGGCGGCTCACGGTCTGTAGACCTCTGGCAGATCCCGAAGTCCCTTCGCAATCTGCTTCAACGGGCCTTCGTGCTTGCGGGCCGCAGCAACGACATCGTCGCGGAACTCCTGCGGATGCGGATTCGGCAGGATCAACATCCGAATGAGAGGAAATCCTCACAGGTCAGGTGTCAAGCAAAGTCTGGGCAGTCCCAGCCAGCCGCCGCGGACCTCGAACGCG
>JBDSQP010000092.1:0-2928 GCA_039929755.1 Aeromicrobium sp.
ATAGCGATCATCTCGTCGTCATCGGCCGAAATTTCGGTGACTTTCCGGTCGAAGCATGGCGAGGTCGGAAGTTTCGACCAGGGCTCGACAATTTTCGTGACGGCGGTGTTCGACTTGTACCAAATGACGCCGCCCGAAATCGCAAACTGATATCGGCGGTTGTAGGTCTGTGTTGCGCCTCGAAGATGTACCTGCTGGGGAAGTGATTTCGGGGCATCGGACTTCTGACCCGCGACTAGTGGATTGCCGGTGTCACCGGTTCGCGAAGGAATGCTCGCGTTTTCGGGTACGCCGGCAGTGCCTCCGGCGAGTGTCGGGCAGCGCAGCATGTCGGGGCGTGTTTCGGCGAGCGAGGAGATGATGCCCGCGAGTTCCTTGACGTAGTCCTGCGGTGACGGATCCGTGACGGCCGCATCGGCCGCCCCGGCGGGAAGGGCGAACGCAGCAATGGCGATCAGAACAACGAAGGTGCGCGAGATTGGGGCTCCCCGAAAGCAATACATTTGTCCAATAGTAACGAGCGGTGCCCTGCGCGGTTACCAAAAGAGAAACCCCCGCGAGTGTCTCGCGGGGGTTTGTGGTGTTCGTCTTACAGCGTGCGCGTGGGGATTCGGCCGAAGCCGTCCTTGGGCAGGTTGGCGATCGTACCCGCGGCGCCGATGGCGGCCAATGTGATGACGGCGGTGATGACAACAATCATGAACTTCTCCTTTGCTTGTGCTCGAATAACCCAATTGTGGCACCTTCAACTATCAAGCACAATCTAACGTAACTGTATTGACCATGTAGTATGGCTACATGGACGTCAAAAGGCTCGAATTGCTGCGTGAATTGGGCTCCAGAGGGTCAGTCGGGGCTGTGGCCGATGCGATGAGCGTCACACCCTCGGCCGTCTCACAACAGCTGAAAGTGCTGGAAACAGAGGCAGGAACGCCCCTTACTGAGCCGGCCGGACGTGGCATCACGCTAACCGTTGCAGGTCGGGCGCTTGCCCAGACGGCCACCGAGATCGCGATCGCCATCGAACGGGCAGAAGCGGGTTGGCGCGAATTCATGAAACTGCCCGCTGGCGATGTCACTCTCACGACATTCCCGACCGGAGGCCAGATGTTGCTGCCGCAAGTCTTGGCTCGTCTGGCCGACACGCCCGGACTCCGATTGGTGTGTACCGATCAGGACCCACTGCTTCCTGACTTCGCCGACCTGACCCCGGACTTCGACATCGTGCTGGCCGATTCGCCGATGAACTCGGCGTCGTGGCGGGAACGCGGGCTGACCGTCATCCCTTTGATGAGTGAACCCCTCGACGTTGCCCTTCCCGAAAACCATCGCCTCGGCAAGAAGACCAAGCTCACCCCTGCGGACCTTGCCGGCGAGACCTGGATCGGCTCACCGATCGACTTCCCGTTCGACCGGATCCTCCAGGAGATCGAGGCGGTCAACGCCGCACCGGCGATCGTCGCTCAGCGGTTCATGGACAACGGGATCGTCGAAAGTATGGTTGCGGCCGGACAAGGCATCGCGATCCTCCCGCGCTACACCACGCGTGATCGCGAGAACGGCCTCATCACCCGACCGCTGGCCGGCGTACGAACTCGCCGGGACATCACCGCGTTGATGCGATCGGACCGGGCCGAACGACCCTCGGTTCAGTTGGTCGTGGAGACGCTCAAAGATGAGGCGACAAAGCTCGCCGCGAGTCATACGAAGGCCGCGGGCTGAAGACATCTCATGAAGGTGGAAGACTCGGGGCATGACCTCCGCGCCTGAGCTCGCCGTGATCGGCGGCACCGGTTTTTACACCTTTCTCGACAATCCAGAGCATGTCGAAGTCGTCACGCCTTATGGCAAACCATCCGCGCCGATCGCGATTGGCACCGTCGAAGGCGGCCGAAGTGTTGCCTTCTTGCCGCGTCACGGTTTGCATCACGAGTACCCGGCACACAAGGTCAACTACCGGGCCAACATCTGGGCCCTGCGAAGCCTCGGTGTTCGGCAGATCCTTGCGCCTTGCGCAGTCGGCGGGCTCCGGCCCGAACGCGGCCCCGGCTCATTCGTTGTTCCCGACCAGATCTTCGACCGGACGACGGATCGTATTCAGACGTTTTATGACGATGGCGCCGTCCACGTCTCGTTCGCCGATCCCTATTGCGGTCGGCTGCGCGATGCCCTGCTCGATGGACTCCACGACGACGACCCTCAGGATGGCGGCACTCTGGTCGTCATTGACGGCCCGCGCTTCTCGACTCGCGCCGAGTCGCGGTGGTACAGCGATCAGGGTTGGTCGATCATCGGCATGACCGGACACCCCGAGGCGGTCCTCGCCCGCGAACTCGCGCTTTGCTATGCGACAGTCGCACTTGTCACCGACCTCGATGCTGGCGTCGATCAGGCGACCGCCGTCAGCCACGCCGAGGTCCTCGAGGTGTTTGCCCGCTACACCGACCGGCTGCGGGGACTGCTGCGAACGGTTGCCTCAACCGTTGGCAGCGACCCCGACTGTTCCTGCACGCATGCCCTCGACGGCCTGACTCTGCCGATCGCACTGCCGTGAGCGGCTCCGCATGAAGATCTGCCTGACCGGGGCTGCCGGCTTCATCGGCCTCCACATCGGCGCCGCCTTGACTGCTGCCGGCCATGAGGTTGTCGGCGTCGATGCGCTCTTGCCGCAGGTGCATGGGGAGTTGTCGCAGACTCCTGAGGGTCTTGTCGTCGCTGACATTCGCACGACAGATTTGGACTCTCTGCTCAAGGGCGTAGACGTCGTATGCCACCAGGCCGCGGTGGTCGGCAATGGCGTGGATGCACAGGACTTCCCGGACTACGCGGCTCACAACGACTTCGGAACCGCCGTCCTGCTCGCCGCAATGGCACGCGCCGGTGTCGACGACCTTGTGCTCGCCTCGTCGATGGTCGTCTATGGCGACG
>JBDSQP010000093.1:0-8829 GCA_039929755.1 Aeromicrobium sp.
CAATTCACGCTGACGGTAGCCTGCCGTACGTGACCAACCTGGGGAATCTGACCGACGATGTACTTGATCGCCTTGCCCTGAATTCAGACGCCGTCGCCTTTGCCCGGACCAGCGGCAGCGCATGGAATGACGTGACCATCGGCGAATTCCATGAGCAGATGATCGGCGTCGCCAAGGGCCTCATTGCCGCCGGCGTAAATGCCGGTGACAGAGTCGCGCTCTTGTCGAAGACCCGCTATGAATGGACGCTGCTCGACTTCGCAATCCTGTGGATCGGCGCGACGACAGTGCCGATCTATGAGACGTCTTCGGCCGATCAGATCGGCTGGATCCTCGAGAACTCAGGCGCCGTCGCCGGAATCGTCGAAAATGCCGGACACATCGAAAAGGTTCACAAGGTTCGCGCCAGGGCGCCCGAGCTTCGCCACCTCTGGAGCATCAACGCGGGAGCGGTCGAGGAGATCTCAACCCTCGGCGTTGGCGTCGAAGACACTGATGTCGAGACACGTCGAGCCGCGATCACCAGCGACACGATAGCGACACTCGTCTACACCTCCGGAACGACCGGACGCCCAAAGGGCTGCAAACTCACGCATGGCAATTTTCGCTATGAACTCGGTGAAGCCATCGCGGCGCTCCCCGAACTTTTCGGAGAAGAGGACGCCTCAACCTTGCTGTTCCTGCCTCTCGCTCACGTCTTCGCCCGGGTCATCCAATTCGGCGCAGTGCGATCGGGTGCGAAACTCGGTCATACCGCGGATGTGAAGGACCTTGTTACTCACCTCGGCGAATTCCACCCGACCTTCATCCTTGCCGTCCCGCGCGTCTTCGAGAAGGTCTTCAACTCGGCGAGCCAAAAGGCCTGGGCCGACGGCAAGGGCAAGATCTTCGATCGTGCGGTTGCGACCGGAATTGCCTTCAGCAAGGCCGAAGAGGCCGGCGGCGCCGGCCTCATCCTTCGTGCAAAGCACGCGGCCTTCGACAAGATTGTGTACGCCAAGTTGCGTCAGGTCTTGGGCGGCCACGCCGCCTATGCGATCTCAGGTGGAGCCCCACTCGGTGACCGTCTCGCTCATTTCTACCGCGGTATCGGAGTGCCTGTCCTCGAGGGATACGGCCTGACCGAGACGACAGCCGCTCTGTGCGTCAACACCCCGACCGAGTCGCGTGTGGGGACTGTCGGCCGGCTCCTCGGGACCACCGAAGGGCGTGTGGCGGCTGACGGCGAACTGCAGTTCCGAGGCGGCCAGGTCTTCAGCGGGTACTGGGAAAACGACGATGCCACCAAGCAAGTGCTCGACACGGACGGTTGGTTCGCTACCGGCGACATCGGAGAGATCGACAGCGACGGGTTCATCCGGATCACGGGTCGCAAAAAGGAAATTCTCGTTACGGCAGGCGGAAAGAATGTCGCGCCGGCAGTTCTCGAGGACCGCGTACGCGCGCACCCGTTCATCAGCCAGAGCCTGGTTGTCGGGGACGGAAAGCCATTCATCGCCGCCCTCGTGACGATCGACCGCGAGGCCTACGACGGCGACCTGAACTCGCCTGACCTCCGTGCCGAGGTCCAAAAGGCCATCGACGATGCCAACACGCTGGTGTCAAAGGCCGAATCAATCCGCAAGTTCCAGATACTTCCTGCAGACTGGACCGAGGAAAACGGCTACCTGACACCGTCTTTCAAGGTGAAGCGCAACCTGATCGTGCGTGATTTTCACGACGTTATCGAAGCACTCTTTTCGGCCAGATAGGCTCGCCAATCACGTGTGATGTCGCCCACTGACAGCCCGAACGCCTTCTGGACTGCCTTGTCGGTCGTTGTGCCGGCGAGGACATCGTTATAGAACGCAAGGACGTGTTTGTCCCCGTAGTTCTCTCCAAGCATCCTGAAAATCATCCACGCCGATTCGTACGTGGCACCCAGTCCGTGTTGACTCGCGCCGAAGTCGGTCGAGGTCGGCAGGTGATCGGGGGCACCATCCTTCTTGACGGCGCGCAGGATTTGGCCCGCACTGACCTTCAACGATGCCTTGTCATCGTGCAGTGCGACATAGTCTGCGAATCCCTCTGAGATCCAGGTGTCGATATTGGTCATGGCGGCTTTGGTCATCATGTGCGTCGCTTCGTGTGACATGACGATCTGCGCTGCCCGGGAGTCCATTGTTGCGAAGACCTTCGGATTCAGGACGATCACCGTAGCCGCTTTGCTGTTGCTGCTCGCATCGAGCGTGGTGGTCACTGCGGCTATCTGATCAATCGCGCCCACGGACTGGTCGAGCAACTCAGCGGCCTGATCCTGCGTGTGCGGTGAGACAACCACCAGCCGTTCCTTGGCAGAAGTGACGACCTTACTCACGGCCGAGTGGGCACGATCGGCTTCTTTGTCGATGGGGCTGCCGGAATTGCCGCCATCGATCGAAATAACGGTTGCGCCATCGCTCCGCGTCACCCCGAGTTCGCCGGCCAGCCACAATGGCAGCGCTCCGCTGTCACGTTTGGCATCGCGGATTGCGAACCTGTTGCCTTGAATCGGGTCGAGGACAAACGTGACGACCGCCTGCTGAGTCTGGACTGGCGACAGGCCTGAGGATGTCCCGGGGCGCCACGTCACGTCGACAGTCGCCTCGGTGCCGCCGTCGGCGCGTTGGCCGGGCAAACCTCCGCTGACGAAGCGCATACCGATTTCGGTCGCTCCAAGGGCGCGTACGTTTGCGTACGTCCGTTCGCCGAACGTCTTGCCCTCCGTGGAATCGCCCGCGGCGCCAAGGAAATCGCTTTCCTTCGTGGCTCTGGCAAGCCGGTTGAACTGGGCTGCGATCGCGACGGACGCATCGGAGGCCGGCTTTGGTGCCGGCTTCGGATCGGCGTGCCAAGGCTGCTGCCAAATCAGAACTGCGACGACAAATACTGCGAGGACCGCTCCTGCGATCGCATTGGGTGAGAGGCGGTGCCTCCCGACCAAATCGTCAGCCAATCCGTCCGGCCTTAGAGAATCCACCCAGGCCTGTGATCTCGACGCTTCTGCCCGGACGGGGCGCGTGGACAACGCGGCCCTTGCCCAGATAAATGCCGACGTGAGACATATCGCCGTAGAACACCAAGTCACCGGGCTGGAGCTGGCTAAGCGGAACAGGGCGGGAGGCTGCGTACTGGGGGCCGACAACACGAGGGATCGAAATGCCGGCTGCGGCGTATGCGTGCTGAGTCAGGCCCGAGCAGTCCCAGGAGTTCGGACCGTTTCCTCCGTAGACGTAGGGGTCACCGAGTTGCGCGAGCGCAAAGTCGACGGCCGTCTTGGCGCGTCCGGATGCGTCAGGTTCGAATCCCAGGTTGAGGTCACTGGTGTTGAAGGCGAGCTGCTGATCAGCCGTCAACTGACTGAGTTCGGCCTTGGCTTCGGTGTACTTCTTGCGAATCTCTGCACGCTTGGTCTTGGCCGACTTCTGGTCTTTGCGCAATTCGGCGGCGCGGTCCTTGAGCTGAGCTCGACGGTTCTTGAGTTCCTTGCTGATTGCTCCGAACTTCTCGAGAGCATCGGCGCGCGAACTGTTGAGGGCCTGTACGGCACCAAGACCGTCAAGGAATGCTTCTGGGTTCTGGCTGCCGAGGAGATTTACGGTCGGGCCAAGCGGTGCATCCATCTGCTGCGACACGATCGCGGCACTGAGTTCTTCGCGTTGCGCGTCATAGGACTTCTTGTCACGGGCGATATCACTGTTGAGGTCTTCGATTTCGGCTTTCGTCGCCTTCATCTCGACGCCTATGGCGTTGACTTCTTCAGCAACTGCTTCGACCTTGTGAAAGGCATTCTCTACGTCATTGGGAGTAATTTTTGGGTCTGCCTGAGCTGCCGAGAAGGACAGCATTCCACAGGTTGTTGCAACGACAACGACTAAACCGGCGCGTTTAAGGCGCACACATACTCCTACATATCCTCGACACCTACCGGGTGAGCTGACGGGTTCGGGCCAAAGGATTGCCCTACAGCATTCACGTCAGACGTGAATGCCGATTCACCCCAAACACATGGGTCCCCGGCACACTGCAGACCAATTGCCCGTCTTGCAATGTTTAGGCGGTGTGTAAGCGTCGAGCCCGGAAGGAACGACTATCACGAACACACGAGTGTTCACCTTATGTGTTGCTCCGGTTCAGATCAACTTCAACCCGCCTGGATGTCGGGTTGATTGACCGCGGTGACAAGTCGCAATGGGGGCACCAATCCCGAGGACGAAAGGGCATCGATGGCCCTCATCTCCTCTGCATCGATCTCGATGCCCGCCGGCGGTGAGCCCAGCAACACGGTGACCACACAGTCGCCGCACGCACTCGGGCTCTTCACCAGACAACGGTCGCAATCGACCACTACTGAATCGCTCATGGCTTGCCTCCCATAATCGCTGGAACTGCACATACCGACTTTGCTCATAACTGGAGGCTAGGGACACCCACTGACAGTTCCGCGCGTCCCCGGTGGAATGTCGGTGGCGCGACATACGGTTACTTTGTGGAAGCAATGCAGGCCTCATTCGACGAATTGGGACGCCCCCTGTCGGATATCACCTTCTGCATCGTCGACCTTGAGACCACCGGTGGATCGGCGGCCAAGGGGTCCAAAATCACCGAGTTCGGCGCGGTCAAAGTACGCGCCGGCGAGGTCCTCGGTGAGTTCCAGTCATTGGTCAATCCCGACGAGCACATTCCCGCGTTCATCACTGTGTTGACCGGTATCACCGACCAAATGGTGATCAACGCTCCACGCATCGCCGAAGTCCTGCCGAGCTTCCTTGAGTTCGCCCGCGGATCAGTTCTGGTGGCGCACAACGCTCCATTCGATGTCGGCTTCCTCAAATTTGCTTCGCGCGAACTCGAGATCGAATGGCCGACATTCGAAGTCCTCGACACCGCGATTCTCGCGCGACGCATTCTCAATCGCGATGAAGTTCCCAACTGCAAGCTCTCAACCCTCGCCGCCAAGTTTCACGCGACGACCACGCCGACCCACCGGGCTCTGGACGACGCCCGGGCCACTGTCGATGTCCTTCATGCCCTCTTCGAACGCCTCGGTCCACTCGGTGTGTCAACGCTTGAGGAGGTTTCCACCTACACGTCTCGCGTCAGTCCCGCCCAGCGCAAAAAGCGTTGGCTCGCCGAGCACCTCCCCAACGCTCCAGGTGTCTACATTTTCCGTGACGCCCGCGATGAAGTGCTGTACATCGGAACATCTCGCAATATTCGCGCCCGAGCACGCAGCTACTTCACCAAGAGTGAGACCCGCTCCCGCATGGCGGAGATGGTCCAGATCGCCGAGCGAATCGAAGGGATCGTTTGCGCCACATCGCTCGAGGCTCAAGTTCGCGAGCTCAGGCTGATCGCCAGCCACCGGGCTCCCTACAACCGCCGCTCGCGAAACCAGGACAAGGTTGCCTGGCTCAAACTGACCCACGAAGCCTGGCCCCGATTGTCAGTTGTCCGAGCGATCCTTGACGACGGCGCCGACTACATAGGCCCGTTCCGTGGAAGGCTTGCGGCAGAAGGCGCCATTGCGGCCCTCCACGACACCTTTCGCATACGCCAATGCACGCAACGCCTGTCACAGAACTCGCGCAAGTCGCCCTGCGTGCTCGCCGAGATGGGCCATTGCCTTTCGCCGTGCGACGGATCGGCTGAGCCCGGTGTCTATCTCGCCGAGGTGGGCGGACTCCGCGAGGCGATGATCGGCAACCCTGCGGCACTCGTCGACAACGTCAATCAAAAGATGAATGCCCTTGCCGCCAATGAACGCTACGAGGATGCAGCCGTCTGGCGAGATCGACTCACGGCGTTCCTTCGGGCGGCGGCGCGAACCCAACGGCTTCGCGAGCTCACCGAAACCGAAGAACTTGTTGCCGCAGCGCCACATCCCGACGGCTGGGAGATCCACGTCTTCCGCTTCGGCCGATTGGCCGCCGCCGGCGTCATGCCCCACGGTGCGATTACCGCCCTGTGGGTCGACACTCTCGTTTCTGCCGCCGAGACCGTTGAGGGCGGTTTCGGACCGGTCCCCGCGGCGACGGCCGAAGAGACTGAGTGCCTCTTGCGATGGCTGGACCAGGACGGCATTCGCATTGTCCGCGGCTCATGGCATTGCCCGGTGGTTGGATCTGCGCGGCATCTCCCCTTCTTTGAACCCGCAGGGCTAGGCTGAAACGGTGATTGGACCGAAACAGTGATTACAGCGATTGTCTTCATCCAGGCCGACGTGGCGCATCTCAACGAGATCGCCGAAAAGATTGCGGACATCCCCGGCGTGAGCGAGGTCTATTCCGTAACCGGAGACCTCGACCTGCTTGCGATGGTGCGCGTACGAACTCATGAGGAGATCGCCGCAGTCGTCGCCGACCAGCTCAACAGAGTCGAGGGCGTGCTCTCCACACAGACGCAGATCGCGTTCCAGACCTTCAGCCAACACGACCTCGAAGAGGCATTCAGTATCGGCTCGTAGAGCCGGGTACTGAACAACAAGCACCGCGTATCGGCTCGTAAAGCCGTGGCTCCTAGAGTTCGGCGGTTGCCTTCTGAGTCGCCGTGGCCCACGAGTCGAGCACACCGCGGGCCGTACCCGAATCGATCGAATCAGCAGCACGCGCCAGGGCAGACGCGATCCCTTCGTCGAGGTCGCCCGTCACTCCTTCGTAGGCAACCAGGCCGGCCGCAGCGTTGAGCAGAACGGCATCGCGTACGGCCGATTGTTCGCCGTCGAGCACCCGGCCGAAGGCCTTTGCATTGAAGGCAACATCTCCGCCGCGCAAGGCCTCCGGAGTGGAATACGCCAGACCGAAGACCTTGGGGTCCAACGAAGTTTGCGAGACCTCCCCGCTGGAACCGTCGGCCACCCATACGGTCGTCGACGTTGTCGTCGTGATTTCGTCCAAGCCATCGTCTCCGCGGAATACCAAGGCATCCGCACCCCGTGCGGCAAACACAGCCGCCATGATCGGCGCCATACGGCCATCGGCAACACCAACGGCCATGGCCTCTGGTCGAGCCGGATTGGTCAGCGGTCCCAGGAAGTTGAAGGTCGTCGGAATGCCGAGCTCGCGACGAGGCACAGCGGTGAAACGAAACGACGAGTGGAAGACCGGCGCGAAGCAGAACGTGATGCCGACCTGCTCGAGGATCGCCGGGATCTTGGTGGGGGGCACGTCAAGCCGTACTCCGAGCTCTTCTAGCACGTCAGCCGAGCCGCTCGCGCTGGAAGCTGCCCTGTTGCCGTGCTTGACCACGCGCGCACCTGCGCCTGCAATCACGACGGCCGCCATGGTCGAAATGTTGACCGTCTTGGCTCGGTCGCCTCCGGTCCCAACGATGTCGATGACCCTGCCACCGATCGAGAGCGGCGTCGCATGGCGATACATCGAGTCGACCAGGCCCTGCACTTCAGCGAGGGTCTCGCCCTTGGCACGCAGTGCGACGGCGAAGCCGGCGATTTGAGCCGACGTCGCGTTGCCCGAAAGTATTTCCTCCATTGCCCAGGCAGTTGCATCGCTCGAGAGGTCCTGACCCATAACCAGTGTCGAGAGGACATCTGGCCAGTTGAGGGGTGCGGCCATGGCGATCCTCCGTCAGCTCGGTTGGCGCACGCCGCGCGCAAGGTCGATGACGGCCTCGGCGAGGCGAAGGGGCTCTATGGGATGCGGCACGGCGGACTCCGCGCGCGACCATGTCGCGAGCCAGGCGTCCTGAACCCGACCGGTCAAGATCAAGACAGGCGGAGCGTGGAAGATCTCGTCCTTGATCTGGCGCGCAATGCCCATACCTCCGGCCGGAACCGCTTCGCCATCGAGAATTGCGAGGTCGATGTCACCGGCGTCGAGATGCTGGAACACGACCGGCTCGGTCGCACATTCCACGTATTCAAAGGGGGGAAGGTCAGGATGAGGCCTCGTTCCGAGGGCCAAAACGACTTGCTCTCGCACGTCGCGATCATCGCTGTAAACCAGGACACGCAGGGGCTTGTGATCATTCACAGTCGAATGGTACAGAATGTTCCCGTGGCGACTACATCTGCGATTCCTGCTTCCCGACTGCACGGCCAAGAGGGGCGTCCCTCAATGGTCACCGTTGGGACCATTGTTTGGCTCTCGAGTGAGCTCATGTTCTTTGCGGCGTTGTTTGCGGCGTACTTCACCATCCGCAACATCTCTCCGGAGCTGTGGCACAACGAAACGGGCAAGCTCAACATTCCGTTCGCGACTGCCAACACGACGATCCTCGTCCTTTCGTCGGTCGCGTGTCAGTTCGGCGTCTTCGCGGCGGAACGCGGACGAGCCGGACGCACGGGCACGTTGCTTCAGTTGAAGCAGTGGGGCATGCGCGAGTGGTTCGTCCTTACGTATTTCATGGGAGCGGTCTTCATCGCGGGCCAGGCGACCGAATATGCCGCTCTGGTCACTGAACACGTAACCATCGCCGGATCGCCGTACGGAAGCTTGTTCTACCTCGCGACCGGGTTCCACGGTATGCACGTCCTCGGCGGCCTTCTCGCGTTCCTCCTGGTGATCGGCCGCACCTTCGCGGCCCGGAAGTTCACGCACGAGCAAGCGATTTCTGCCATTGTCGTCTCGTACTACTGGCACTTCGTTGACATCGTATGGATTGCATTGTTCGCGACTATCTACCTGATCAAATGAGCAAGGTCCACCTCACTTAATTTTCCATCACGTCTCGCTGTAATCTGAGTCGCAAATTCAGGAATGAGGTCCTCCGTGCGGAACTTGTCGACAAAACGCCGGCATCCCCTCGCCGGGCTCGTAGTGCTCCTTTTGGGGCTCCTCGTGGCCGGCGGGT
>JBDSQP010000094.1:0-4019 GCA_039929755.1 Aeromicrobium sp.
GCCGAACCCGGGCCGACCGGTGACCTCGTCAACATCAGGGCGAAGATTAAGAGGACGACGACCGAGCCGACATAGATGAGGACCTGGACCCAGGCGACGAACTCCGCCGTCATCAGCAGATAGCAGCCCGCGACCCCGCCGAGGGTCACGACGAGCCACAGGGCCGAGTGCACAATCTGGTCGGTCGAGACGGTGAGTAGCGCCGAAAACACGGTCAGCGCGGCGAGGATGACGAACAGGATTTCGGCCAGGCTCACAGACCGCTCCCCGGTGCGTCGTCCGGGCGTATGAACAGTTTTTCCACGGCAATGAGTTCCTTGGCCGGTTCGGCATGGGAGTCGAGGGCCTGTGGCGGGGGCACGGTCCACATCCATTCGCGGAGCCGATCCTTGTCGTGGGTCAGATCCGTGATGTCGGTTTCGGCGTAGGCGAACTCGGGTGACCAGTGCAACGCATCGAAGGGGCATACCTCGATGCAGATGCTGCAATACATGCAGAGCGAATAGTCGATGTCGAAGCGGTCGAGGACATTCTGGCTACGATCCCGGCCGCCTTCGGACTCCGCAGGCAGCGTCTCTTTGTGCGAGTCGATGTAGATGCACCACGCCGGGCACTCGCGGGCACACAGCATGCATGACGTGCAGTTCTCCTCTTGCAGCGCGATGACGCCTCGACTGCGTGGCGGAAGTTCGGGCTCGACGTCCGGGTAGTGCGCCGTGACGCTGCGATGGGTCAGGTTGCGAAAAGTGACCCTGAGGCCATGCAGAAGGCCAGTTCCGAACAGTGCCCTTTTTGGCCTGGTCATGCCATCCTCACCGCCACCACAGTCGTCAGGGCGAGTTGGGCAAGCGATATGGGCACGAGGACCTTCCAGGCAAAGGCGTTGAGCTGGTCTTCGCGCAAACGTGGGTATGCGACGCGCGCCCAGATGACGAGGAAGGCCACGGCCATGATTTTGAGGAGGGACCAGATCCAGCCGATCGAGTCGGACCAGGGTCCGGCCCAGCCGCCGAGGAACAGAACTGTGGTCAATCCGCTCAGCACGACGATGCCGGCATACTCCGATAGCAGGAACATGGCGAAACGCATGCCGCCGTACTCGGTGAACGGACCCATGACCAGCTCGGAGTCCGCAAGCGGCATGTCGAATGGCGGCCGTTGGAGTTCGGCCAGGCCCGCGGTGAAGAACACGAACAGTCCGGGCAGTTGCCACAGGAGCCACCACGGATGCCACGCGTCCGCGATTCCGGTAAGAGACAGGGTGCCCGCAGCCATCGCAACGCTCGCCGCGGAAAGCACGAACGGGAGCTCATAGCTCATCAGCTGTGCGGCGGCACGCATACCGCCGAGCAGGCTGTATTTGTTGGCGCTGGCCCAACCGCCCATCAACGAACCCAGGACGCCGACGCTCATCACAGCGAGGACGAAGAACAGGCCGAGGTCCAGATCCTGGCCGACCAGACTTGGGCCGAGCGGAATCGCGATCATCGCGACGAGGTAAGGAACCAGGGCGACGCCCGGCGCCAGCGCGAAGACCCGACGATCCGCGACAGCCGGGATGATGTCTTCCTTCTGGACGAACTTGACCCCGTCGGCCACGAGCTGGGCCCAACCGTGGAAGCCGCCGGCATACATCGGGCCGACGCGGCTCTGCATGTGCGCCATCGCCTTGTGTTCCATCTGACCGACGATCAGCGGCAAGGTCATGAAGACGCCGACAACGATGAAGCAACGCAGCAGGATCTCGAGAAAGTCACTCACGGTCTTCGGCCCAATCGTCGGGAACCCCTGGCGGCTTCACACGGCGGCGGCTTGGCGAATGAGTCGAGTCGGCATCGCTCTCGCCCGGTTCCTTGGCACCTGGCCAGGGCTTCGCGACGCGTGAGGCGAGGATGAATTCCTTGCGCAGCGGGTGGCCCTCGAACTCCTCGGGCAGCAGCAGTGGTTCGACGTCCATGCCGTCGGTGCTCGCTGAGGTGAAGTTGATGCCGAACATTTCATGGGTCTCACGTTCGTGCCACGCCGCGCCTGCGAATACGTCGACGATCGAATCGATGGCTGCCTTGTCGCGGTCGACATAGGTGGCAACCAAGAAATGCTCGAGAGGCGACAACCTCGCGAGGTGCGTGACGAGTCTGAACCCCTCGGGATGTTCGTCGACGGCCGACAACCAGTCGAAGTAGGTATAGCCCTGGTTGCGCAGCGAAAGTATGGCGTCGTGCCAATCGGCAGAATCGACGACGCGATGGGGCAGACCGAATGCGTTGTCCTCGAGGCTCACTGTGCGGCCTCGGGGAGGATCTTCGGACTCAGCAGCGACGTCGCCGAACGAGGCCTTGGAGCGTAGCGCTCGGCGAGGTTTTCTTCAGCGATCTTCTTCTGCAGAGTGACGATCCCGTGGAGGAGCGCCTCGGGGCGGGGTGGGCAGCCGGGGACATAGACGTCAACGGGAATGATCTGGTCGACGCCCTTGGTCACCGAATAGGAATCCCAATAGGGTCCGCCGGAGTTGGCACACGAACCGAAACTGATCACGTATTTCGGCTCCGGCATCTGGTCGTAAAGTCGCTTGATGGCCGGCGCCATTTTGTCCGTGACCGTTCCCGAGACGACCATGAGGTCGGCCTGTCGAGGACCCGGCGCGAAGGGGATGACCCCGAGGCGGATGAAATCGTGGCGCGACATCGACGTCGCGATGAACTCGATCGCACAGCAGGCGAGGCCGAAGTTGAAGACCCAGAGCGAGTAACGCCGACCCCAGTTGAGCAGGTAACGCGCGGGCTTCGGGGCAAGGCTCGATCCCGGGCCGAGTGTCGGCGGGCCGACGGTCGGCATGTGCAGGTCTACTTTGTCCACGACAGCACTCCCTTGCGCCAGGCATACACAAGGCCGATGGCGATGAAACCGATGAAGATCGCCATCTCCCACACGGCGGCCCAACCGATCGCGGCGAACACCACGGCCCAGGGGAATAGGAACACGGCGTCCACGGCGAAGATCACATAGAGGAACGCATAGACGAAGTAGCGAACGTTTGTCTGAGCCCAGCCGCCGAGCACCGGATCGACACCCGATTCATAGGTCAGGGTCTTGGCGCGGGATGGCACGCTGGGCCGAAACAGGCGATTGGCCGAAAGCATCGCGACGGCCAAACCGATACCCACCACGATGATGACGCCGACTGCGGCGTAATCACTCAGGTAGTGGTGCATGGATGCAGTCTAGGGAAGATGCCGCACGAGTTCGCGGCAACAGGTCTAGGTTGCCCGCAAAATCGTGACGGCAAAATCCGACTCGGCTGTGAACGGTCGCAAGTCCCAGGTGGAAAACCGCTGGTCGACCACGAGGCCTGAGGCCTTGACGTCGGCGTCGAATTCCTCGATCGAATAGCCACGATCCAGGCCGTAGCCGATGACGATCTGGCCATCGGTGCGTACGTGTTTGTCGAGGCTGCGCAGGACATCGACCTCGGTTCCCTTGGCCACGAAGTTGATGACGTTGCCGGCAACGACTGCGGCATCGAACTGTTCCGGATGGCCCTGGGCCGCAAGGTCAAGTGTGCTTAGGTCCCCGACGACCCACGCCGGACCCGGATGGTCCTGCTCCGCGGCCGCGATGAGCTCGGGATCGACATCTACTCCAACGACCTGGTGGCCCCGCTCGAAAAGCTCCCCCCCGACCCGCCCAGGCCCGCAACCGGCATCGAGGATGCGTGATTCCCGTGCCACTATCGCGTCGATCAGTCGGGCTTCGCCGGCCAGGTCCTTGCCATCGAGCGCCATCTGTCGGAATCGTTCGATGTACCACTGCGAGTGGCCTTCCTTGGTGTCGCTGAACCAGCGAGGAATGTCACTCATGACTTCATCGTCCTCCCCGGCCTTTGACGAGGTTGCGGCAGAGCGGCCCCGTTCAGGTTCTCGTAGGCGGCTCGCCCGCCGCGGTTTCCGGCGGTGGAAGGTGGTGGGGGAATTCCTCGACGAGGTCCTCGGCCACCAGACTCTTGCGGCAGAAGTCGTCGC